>CAMZLV010000118.1 GCA_947311835.1 uncultured Lutibacter sp.
CCGAAGTGTCCGCTATACGCTACAACAGGTATTTTATGTCCAGGATGCGGTAGTCAACGTGCTTTACACAGTTTACTACACTTTAATTTAGTGGGTGCAATGGCAAACAATATGCTTTTTTTACCAGCAGTTTTGTTGAGTATCTATCATTATTCTATTGATTTTATTAACGCGTTTTATGATAAAAACTACACGAGTATTTTAGCGCATAAAAAAGCACCAATACTTATATTAGTGCTTATTAGTCTTTTTTGGATTTTACGTAATATTCCTGTATATCCTTTTAATTTATTAGCGCCTCATTAAACTTCAATATTTTTATCATAAGGTATTGATTTTAAAATATGCCCAATCACATTAATACGAGCCAAAGTTTTTCGGTTTGCTCTGATAACTTTAAATGGATTTCCTCCTTCTTTGGCTTTGGCAAACATTTTCTTTTTATAAAATGTATAATCATCCCATAGTTCTTGTGCTTTTTCATCAACAGCAGTCATTTTCCACTGTTTTAGTGGGTCATTTTTAATTTCTTCAAATCGTTTTGCTTGTTCTCTTTTAGAAATAGACATATAAATTTTGATAATTCTAGTTCCTGATTCGGTAATCATACGTTCGAAATCATTTACTTGGTTCATAAACGTTTCGTGTTCTTCTCTAGTACAAAAACCATTTACAGGTTCTACCACTGCTCTATTATACCAACTTCGGTCAAAAAATACAATTTCTCCTTCTTTTGGAAATTGATTTACATATCGTTGAAAATACCATTGTGTTCGCTCTTCATCTGTAGGTTTAGGTAAGGCAATAATTCTATAATTACGAGCATTTATACGTTCTGTTAATCTTCGTATAGCACCTCCTTTTCCTGCTGCATCTCGTCCTTCAAAAATTACTATAATTCGCTCATTATTATCGATTGCCCAAGTTTGAAGTTTTACTAATTCTACTTGTAATGCCTCCAATTTTTTTTCATATTCTAATAAACGCAATGTTTTTTCATAATTTATTACATCAAAAGAAAGCAGTGCTAACAAACCTTTTTTAGTGTTTAATTTTTTAACGCCCTTTTGTGTTAATATAAAGTCTTTCATAGTTAATCTATTTGTTTGTTTGAACGAAAATATCTCATAATAATATTTGGGTCTGGATGTAGTGTTGTTAAGGCTTCATCTTTTCCTTCATAATCAAATTGTGAAAGTACATATCGAATACTTTCTAATCGTGATTGTTTTTTATCATTGGCTTTAACAATAATCCACGGACTGTAGGTTGTATGGGTTTTGCTAAACATTTGGTCTTTGTATTTTGTATACACGTCCCATAATGCTTGTCCTTTTTTATCAACAGGACTAAACTTCCAACGTTTTAACGGTGTTGCTAAGCGTGCTTTAAAACGTGCGTCTTGTACTTCTTTAGAGATTGAAAACCAAAATTTAATAATCGTAACATCATCTTCGTATAGCATGTGTTCAAATTCTGAAACTTGAACCATAAATTTTTTATATTGCGAATCTGAACAAAATCCCATAACAGGTTCTACTACTGCTCTATTATACCAACTTCTATCAAAAAATACGATTTCTCCAGGATTTGGCAATTCTTTTATATAACGCCTAAAATACCATTGCCCTTGTTCTACTTCTGTTGGTTTGGTAAGTGCAACTGTACGCATAGAACGTGGATTTAGATGTTCTGAAAAACGTCTTATATTACCTCCTTTTCCTGCTGCATCTCTTCCTTCAAAAATAACAACTACTCGTTTTTTCTTTTTTAAAATCCATTGTTGCAATTTTACTAATTCTATTTGAAGTTTTCTTAATTCTTCATTATAAGTTAACGTATTTAAAGCCTTGTCTATATTTATATTTTTCTCTTTAACTAAGGCTAATAATTCTTCTTTTGAAGTGATGTTTTCAAAATCTTTAATCTCTAATGTAGACATGGTATAAATAGTATTTAAGTTACATCTCAAAGTTAGTTATTTTAAACCAAAAAAACCTCTGAATTCAGAGGTTTTTAACTTATTTTTAGCGAGTCTAAATTACACCATTTTATCTCCTATTCTTTTATAAACTCCACTTTCTAATTTCGTTCTAATTGCTGAGAATGCTTTGATTGTATCATCTATATCTTCTTGCGTATGCGTTGCTGTAGGAATTAATCTTAAAATAATTAATCCTTTAGGAATTACTGGATACACAACAATAGAACAAAATATACCGTGATTTTCTCTTAAATCGTGTACCATAGCCATTGCTTCTGGTATTTCTCCTTTTAAGAAAACTGGTGTAATACAAGTTTGTGTTGTTCCTAAATCAAAACCTGCATCTCTTAACCCTTTTTGTAATGAATTTGTAATTTCCCATAACTTATCTTTAAGTTCAGGCATCGTACGTATCATATCTAAACGCTTAAGTGCACCTTTTACCATTGCCATTGGCAATGATTTGGCAAACATTTGAGAACGCATATTGTATTGCAAATATTGAATAATATCTTTATCTGCTGCAAAAAAAGCACCAATACCAGCCATTGACTTTGCAAAGGTTGCAAAATAAACATCAATTCCATCTTGTACTCCTTGTTCAAATCCTGTACCTCTACCTCCTTCACCAAGTGTACCAAAACCATGTGCATCGTCAACTAATATACGAAAGTTGTATTTTTGTTTTAATGCAATAATTTCTGCCAAACGACCTTGTTCACCTCTCATTCCAAAAACACCTTCAGAGATTACTAAAATACCGCCTCCTGTTTGTTCTGCTATTTTTGTTGCGCGTTGCAAGTTTTTTTCAAAACTTTCAATATCATTGTGCTTATATACAAATCGTTTTCCTGCGTGCAATCTAACACCGTCTATGATACAAGCGTGTGTGTCTAAATCATATACAATTACGTCATTTTTACCAACTAAAGCATCAATAGCCGAAACCATACCTTGATAACCAAAATTAACTAAATATGCGGCTTCTTTATCTACAAACGCTGCACATTCTTGCTCTAATTGTTCATGGTATTTTGTGTGACCTGACATCATTCTTGCTCCCATAGGATATGCCATTCCGTGTTCTAAAGCAGCTTCACCATCTGCTTTTATTACTTCTGGATGATTTGCTAAACCTAAATAATCATTGATACTCCACGTTACTACTTTTTTACCATTAAATAACATTCTGTTAGAAATAGGTCCTTCTAACTTTGGAAATACATAATAGCCTTCCGCTTGTTTTGCCCATTTCCCTAAAGGTCCTTTATCTTTCTTTATTCTATCAAATAAATCTTTCATTTTATTATTTTATATTATTTTGGATTCCCAAAATTTGCAAGTGCAAATTAACTGATTTTTAGGTAATTTTCAAATAAAAAAAGCGTTGAATATTCAACGCTTATTATTTTTTATATAGAAACTATATTTTATTTAATAAATTCTACTGATAAATTTTCGTGTTTTTGACTATCAAAAAATCCTTGTTCACGCATCCACTCATCACTATAAATCTTACTCATATATCTTGATCCGTGATCAGGAAATATAACAACTACTTTACTGTTTTCATCAAATTCTCCTGCTTTTGCGTATTGTTTTACTGCTTGCATAACGGCTCCACTAGTATAACCTGCAAAAATTGCTTCTTTTAATACGAGTTCTCGTGCGCTATGTGCACTGTCTTCATCTGATACTTTTTCAAATTTATCTATAACACTGAAATCTGTTGCTGTTGGTATTAAGTTTTTACCTAAACCTTCAATTCTGTATGGATAAATTTCATTTTTATCAAATTCTTGAGTCTCGTGAAATTTCTTCAAAATTGATCCAAAAGCATCTACTCCTAATATTCGTATATTCGGATTTTGTTCTTTTAAATATTTAGCTGTACCTGAGATTGTTCCTCCAGTACCACTTGCAGCAACCAAATGTGTTATTTCACCTTTAGTTTGCTCCCATATTTCAGGACCTGTAGAGTTGTAATGTGCATCAATATTTAATTGGTTAAAATATTGATTGATATAAATAGAGTTTGCAGTTTCAGCATGTAATCTTTTTGCAACTTGATAATATGATCTAGGATCATCTGCACTAACATGTGCAGGACAAACATAGACTTTTGCTCCCATAGCCTTCAACATATCAATTTTATCTTTTGATGATTTTGAACTAACGGCTAAAATACAGTTGTATCCTTTAGATATACTTACCATTGCTAAACTAAATCCTGTATTACCAGAAGTTGTTTCAATAATAGTATCTCCTCTTTTTAAGACGCCCTGCCTTTCTGCTTGGTTTATTATGTGTAATGCTATACGGTCTTTTGTAGAATGTCCAGGATTGAACCCTTCAAATTTTGCTAAAAACTCACCTTCTAAATCTTTGGTGATATTTTGTAATCGTATCATTGGCGTGTCGCCAATGAGTTCTAATATATTCTGATGAATATCTTTATTTCGTTTCATGAATTATAATCAGTTAACAGAATGCAAATTTATAAAAAAAATTTAACTTTTTAAAATATTTTCTAAATCCAATAGAAATGCATACTCACGTGCTGTATCTTTCAAACTATCAAATCTTCCTGATGCGCCTCCGTGTCCTACACTCATATTGGTATATAATAATACTTTATTATCGTTTTTTGTTTGTTCTCTTAGTTTTGCTACCCATTTTGCTGGTTCAAAATATTGTACTTGTGAATCATGTAAACCTGTTGTAACAAGCAAATTTGGGTATCGTTTATTTTCTACATTATCATATGGTGAATATAATTTCATATAATTGTAATATTTTTTTTGATTTGGATTTCCCCATTCATCATATTCACCTGTTGTAAGAGGTATTGTGTCGTCTAACATTGTTGTAAGCACATCTACAAATGGTACTGCAGCAATAACTCCTTTAAACAATTCAGGATTCATATTAATGACTGCTCCCATCAATAAACCTCCTGCTGAGCCTCCCATTGCGTAAAGATGTTCTGCCGAAGTGTAATTGTTATTAATTAAATATTTTGCACAATCAACAAAATCATTAAATGTATTCATTTTATTCAATAATTTTCCGTCTTCATACCATTGTCGTCCTAAATACTCACTTCCTCTTATATGTGCTATTGCAAAAACAAAGCCACGATCTAACAGACTTAATCTTGTTGTGCTAAATCCATCGCTTATTGTATGACCATATGATCCATATGCGTATAACAATAATGGTGTTGAATTATTTAATTCTGTGTCTTTTCTATATACAATAGACACTGCAACTCGTTTTTGGTCACGTGAAGTTACCCAAATTCGTTCGCTTATATAATTGTCTTTATTAAATTTTCCTCCTAAAACTTCTTGTTCTTTTTTTATTTCTGAAGTTTTATCATCCATATTAAAATCTATAACCGAACTTGGAGTAGTCATTGAATTGTATCCATAACGAATGATATTTGTATCAAATTCTGGATTTGCATATACGCCAACGGTATAAGTTTCTTCGCTAAAAGGCAAATAATAATCTTCGGTTTTATCCCAACGGATAATTCGTATTTTATTTAAACCGTTTGATCGCTCTTCGAGTACTAAGTAGTCTTTAAAAATCGAAATATCTTCAAGTAAAACATCTTTTCTGTGTGGAATTACATCTTCCCAAAATTCTTTTGAAGTATTCGTTTCTGATGTTTTCATCAGTTTAAAATTGGTTGCTTTATCTTTGTTGGTTAATATATAAAAACTACCATCATAATGTGCTATGCTGTATTCTAAATCTCTTTCACGAGGTTGAAATAATTTAAATTTACCTGAAGGGCTGTTAGCCAACAAATAGCTGTATTCTGTAGAAACAGTACTGTAAGAACCTATAACAATATATTTTTCTGATTTTGTTTTATATACAAATGTGCCAAAGGTATCGTCTTTTTCATGATATACTTCTATATCTTCACTTACATCTGTTCCTAAAACATGTTTATATATTTTATGACTTCTAAGGGTTTTACTGTCTTGTTTTGCATAAAAAATAGTTTTATTATCAGATGCCCAAGTTGCTGTACCTGTAGTATTTTCAATTGTATCAGGATAAATTGTATTGGTTTCTAAATTTTTAAATTGTAGTGTATATTGTCTTCTACTTACTTTATCAACTCCAAATACTGCTATTTTATTATTTGGACTAATAGACAAACCTTTTAATTGATAGTATTCATAACCTTTTGCCATTTCGTTAACATTAAACAAAATTTCTTCGGTGTTTTTTAAGGTTTCTTTTTTTCGAGCGTATATAGGATATTGATCTCCTTTATGAAAGCGCGTGATATAAAAATAACCGTTTTTTTTGTACGGAACAGACTCATCATCTTGTTTGATGCGCGATTTCATTTCTTGAAACAAATCTTCTTGAAACTTATCAGTATGCACAGTCATTTGCTCAAAATAGTCATTTTCAGCTTTTAAATAATCAATCACTTTAGGATTTTCGCGTTTGTTTAACCAATAGTAATTGTCTATTCGTTCATCATCATGTTTTTTGAATTTTTTCGGTGTTTTGTTGGCTATTGGTGGCTTTACTTTGTATTTGTTCATTAATCTAAATTAAGTATACAAAAGTATGGATTCACACCTTAAATAGCAATGAAAAAGAATATTAAAAAACTATAGTTTTATATTTATTAGGATACCTTGGTGTAAAATTATTATAAAATTTAGAAATTTTTTCTAAATCTCTTTTTTTATTACCAGTAATAGTAAACAATTGGGAAACGCCCATAATTTTATCCGAATAATCTAAATATCCAATGGCAATTGGCACATTTGTTTTTTGTGCAACTTCATAAAATTCTGTTCTCCAAATTTTAGTCTTTCCTGAAGTAGATTCTGTCGAAAAAGCCAATATCAATTTATCTGAATTATTTAATAAATTAACTGAAAACGCAACTCCTTCTTCTGATAAGAAACAAGATTTTCTACCGAGTATTTTTTTAAAAAAACATTTTAAAATACTTATTTGTTCATTTTCGTGAACTATAAATACATCTAGACCTTGCTTCCAAAAAGAAGCAATTGAAAACAAATAATCCTTTATAGAGGTGTGTGGAGCAGAAATAAAGATACTCTTTTTTGAATCAAAATCTTTTGGGTAGTCATCTTTCCAGCCGCCCAACTTAAGAATCAAAAATCCAATGATTTTTTTCATTTGCTTTAACATTACGGGGAGTTGCAATTTAGAACTTTAAATTACAAAATACAAATTTTAACTTACAAATTACATAATTAGAACTATAAATGGTAATATTGTTACGTTAATAATATTGATATTAACCAAAAATGTTAGTTATTGCAATCTGAAAAAATTATAAACTAATAATTTTTCTAGACTATTAAACTTGATAGTTGATTTTAAAAGCAATAAAATATTAAATCCTATATAGAATCTGACTTAAGAAAATAAAACCTATTGTGTTTTAAAATCAATTCGCTACTTCACTAATAAATTTTATCTGCATTAGTTGTAGTTCGTCATAGTCATAATCACCATCAAATTCTTCCATAGCATCTTCAATACTATCTGATTCGGCTTCCATAAAATATTCAAAAATTTCTTCTTGTTGATCTTCATCTAATATTTCATCTATATGATAACTAATATTTAGTTTTGTTCCCATAGTTACTATGCGTTGCATTTCTTCAATTAGTTCATTAAACTCTAATCCTTTGGATTTTGCAATATCCTCTAAAGGTAGTTTTTTATCAGTGTTTTGAATTATTGATAATTTTAAAGAGGAATTTACTCCTGTACTTTTAACAACTAAATCTTCAGGTCTTAAAATATCATTTTCTTCGACATAAGTTGCGATTAATTCTACAAATTGCTTACCAAATTTACGTGCTTTACCTTCTCCTACTCCATATACGTTGGTTAACTCTGTAATTGTAATTGGATATTTTAAAGTCATATCATCTAACGAAGGATCTTGAAAAACTGCAAATGGAGGTACTCCCAATCTTTTTGCAACACGTTTCCGTAGGTCTTTAAGCATTTTCATTAACTTTTCGTCAACTGCTCCTCCTTGACTTTTTGTGCTTATAATCACTCCATCGTCATCTGTTTCATATTTATGATCTTCTGTCATCATAAATGAAAATGGTTTTTCTACGTATTGTTTTCCTTTTTCGGTTACTTTTACAACTCCATATTGTTCTATTTCTTTACGAATTAGATTGGTAACCAATACTTGTCGTAAAAGTGCCATCCAATAATGTGCGCTTTTTTCTTTTCCTTTTCCAAAAAATGGTTGCTCATTGGTTTTGTGCGAAATTAACATCGCATTTTCATTACCAACTAATGTATTTACAATTTCTTTAGGCTTGTATTTTTCTTTGGTCAATAAAATTGTTTCTATCATCAATTTTACGTCCTCTTTAGCTTCGTGCTTTTTCTTAGGATTTCTTGTATTGTCATCCATATCAGCACCTAAACCATTTACTTCATCAAAATCTTCACCAAAATAATGTAATAAATATTTACGGCGACTCATAGATGTTTCAGCATAACCAACTACTTCTTGCAATAAAGCATGTCCTACTTCTTGCTCTGCAACTGGTTTTCCTGCCATAAATTTTTCAAGTTTTTCAATATCTTTATAAGCATAAAACGCTAAGCAATACCCTTCACCATCATCTCGTCCTGCTCGCCCTGTTTCTTGATAATAACTCTCTAAACTTTTTGGAATATCATGATGTATTACAAAACGAACGTCTGGCTTATCAATTCCCATTCCAAAAGCAATGGTTGCAACAACAACATCAACATCTTCCATCAAAAACATATCTTGATGTTTTATACGTGTTTTTGCATCTAATCCTGCATGGTATGGTACTGCTTTTATACCGTTTATCTGTAATACTTGTGCTACTTCTTCTACTTTTTTGCGACTTAAACAGTAAATAATTCCTGATTTCCCTTCATATTGTCTTACAAAACGAATAATATCTTTATTTACATCTTCTGTTTTTGGTCGTACTTCATAAAATAAATTTGGTCTGTTAAATGATGCTTTAAAGGTTGTAGCATCACTCATTCCTAATGTTTTAAGAATATCTTCTTGTACTTTTGGAGTAGCAGTCGCTGTTAATCCAATAACAGGAACGTCATCAATAGCACTAATAATATTTTTTAAATTTCTATATTCTGGACGAAAATCGTGTCCCCATTCTGAAATACAATGCGCTTCATCTATGGCTACAAAAGAAATATTTTGTTTTTTAAGGAATTCAACATTTTCTTCTTTTACCAATGATTCTGGAGCAACATATAGAAGTTTTGTTATGCCGTTTTCAATATCTTCTTTTACTTGTGCTATTTGCCCTCTGTTTAATGATGAGTTTAGCACATGAGCAATTCCGTCATTGTCAGAAACACCTCTTATAGCATCTACTTGATTTTTCATCAAGGCTATTAATGGCGATACAACAATGGCTGTTCCTTCTTGCATTAGTGCAGGTAATTGATAACACATTGACTTGCCTCCTCCTGTTGGCATAATGGCAAAAGTATTATTTCCAGCAACTAAACTCTTAATAACTTCTTCTTGCAATCCTTTGAATTTTGAAAATCCAAAGTATTTTTTTAGGGCACTATGTAAGTCAATTTCCTTCACAAACTATCTGTTTTTAATCTAATTTTAAATACATTTGCAAATAAAGATATAACTTTTTTTTAATCCAAAAAAATATTTTTTTGAAAACTAATACATCTATAATTGCACTCGCTATAAAAACAATCACTAATGAAAGTGATTCGATAGCGAATTTAATACATTTTATTGACCAATCGTTTGAAAATAGTGTTAAACTTATTCACAATGCTAAAGGTCGCGTTATTATTACTGGAATTGGCAAAAGCGCAATAATTGCTAACAAAATTGTAGCAACTTTTAATTCTACAGGAACTCCTGCTATTTTTATGCATGCTGCTGATGCTATTCACGGTGACTTAGGCTCTATTCTTAAAGACGATGTCGTTATATGTATTTCTAAAAGTGGTAATACTCCTGAAATTAAAGTTTTAGTACCATTAATTAAAAATTACGGCAATAAAATAATTGCTATTACTGGAAATCCTGAATCTTTTTTAGGATTACAAGCCGATTTTGTGTTGAACTCATTTGTTAAAAAAGAGGCTTGTCCTAATAATTTAGCACCAACATCAAGTACAACTGCTCAATTAGTTTTAGGTGATGCTTTAGCAGTTTGTCTTCTTGATTTGAATGATTTTGGAAGTAAGGATTTTGCAAAGTATCATCCTGGAGGAGCGTTGGGTAAGAAATTGTACTTACGAGCAAGTAATTTGGTTGAAAAAAATGAAAAACCTCAAGTAAAACCATCAACATCAATAAAAGATGTTATTATTGAAATATCAGAAAAGAGATTAGGTGCTACTGCAGTTATTGACAATTCTGAAATTGTTGGTATAATTACTGATGGAGATATTAGAAGAATGCTCACTAATACTGCTGATTTCTCTACACTTACTGCTCAAGATATTATGAGTAAAAACCCTAAGATTGTTGCTTCAGAAACAATGGCTGTTGATACTTTAGAAATAATGGAAACTAATAATATTAGTCAAATTTTAGTAGAAGAAAATGATAATTATTCAGGTATTATACATCTGCATGATTTAATTAAAGAAGGTATATTTTAAGATGAAGCAGAACCCAAATCAAATGTCTTTTTTAGACCATTTAGAAGAACTACGTTGGCACTTAGTACGCTCTACTCTAGCAATTTTTATTGTAGCGATAACTATATTTGCCTTTTCTAAAACCGTTTATGAAAAATTTTTATTAGCACATTTAGATAACGATTTTCCTACATATGTATGGATGTGTAATCTTTCGAAAAAATTTAATTTTGAAAGTGATTTTTGTGATATTTCATTTGCTACAAGTTTACAAAGCCTTGCTCCTACAGGTCAATTAATGAATTTAATTTGGACATCTCTTATTTTAGGGTTTATCGTTGCTTTTCCGTATGTATTATGGGAAATTTGGCGTTTTATAAGTCCTGGATTACATCCAAAGGAAAGAAAAAAATCAAGAGCATTTATTTTTTATGCTTCAGTGCTATTTTTTATTGGAGTATTATTTAGTTATTATGTAATTGCACCTTTATCAGTTTATTTTTTCTATAATTTTAAAATTACTGATTTAATTGAGAATAAGTTTGACTTTAAATCACATATTAGTTTAATTACAAGCACTTTATTAGGAGTTTCATTGATGTTTGAATTACCTGTAATTATGTATTTTTTAACAAAAATAGGGTTGATTACTCCCGATTTTTTAAAGAAAAATAGAAAAATGGCGTTGGTTATTGTATTAATAGCATCAGCAATAATTACGCCTCCAGACGTTGCAAGTCAAGTAATTGTTACTATACCTATAATGTTATTATATGAACTTAGTATTTTTATATCAAAAAGAGTACTTAAAAACGAACAGAAAGCATTGGCTAAAAAATAATTATCGCCTTTTAAAAAATAAAGTAAATGAAATTAAGAGCAGAAAATATTCAAAAAAAATATGGTAGTAGATTGGTTGTAAAAGGCATTTCTCTTGAAGTTGAGCAAGGTCAAATTGTTGGTCTTCTCGGCCCAAATGGTGCTGGAAAAACTACATCCTTTTATATGATTGTTGGAATGATTCAACCAAATGATGGTCATATTTATCTTGATGATGAAGAAATTACCAATGATGCAATGTATAAACGTGCGCAAAAAGGAATTGGTTATTTGGCTCAAGAGGCTTCAGTGTTTAGAAAACTATCGGTTGAAGATAATATTTTAGCCGTTTTACAATTTACTGACTTATCAAAAAAAGAACAAAAGCAAAAATTAGAAGATTTAATAGAAGAATTTGGCTTAGGTCATGTGCGTAAAAACCGTGGAGATTTGCTGTCTGGAGGAGAAAGAAGACGTACCGAAATAGCGCGTTGTTTGGCTTCTGATCCTAAATTTATTTTATTAGATGAACCGTTTGCTGGAGTTGATCCTATAGCAGTAGAAGATATCCAAAGTATCGTTGCGCATCTTAAAGATAGAAATATAGGTATTTTAATTACCGATCATGATGTACAAGCAACTCTTGCTATTACTGACAAAACTTACCTAATGTTTGAAGGTGGAATTTTAAAAGAGGGAACTCCTGAAGAATTAGCTCAAGATGAAACGGTACGTAGAGTATATCTTGGTAAAGATTTTGAATTGAAGAAAAGAAAGTTTTAAATCGTAGTTCAATTTACGTTAGACAATTATTTTTTCATCATATTTTCAACAATTGAAAACAATACATAAAGTACTATAATAATTGGTATTGCAACAAAATGGAAGAATATCAATAATAAAACAGCTAGTACTAAAAAGATATATTTAATTGCATTGTTTTTAAAAGAAAAGTCTTTAAATTTTAATGAAAATAGCGGTATTTCGGCATTCATTATATAACTACCTAATAAAGTAACAACTATTAAAAACCATGTACTGTGAATTAAATTATTTGCAAATTCTAAATTACTATACTTTAAAATTAGTGGCAAAGACAAAACAAAAAGTGCATTTGCAGGAGTTGGAAGTCCTATAAAAGAACTTGTTTGACGTTCATCAATATTAAAATTTGCCAATCTATAAGCTGCGGCAAGTGTAATTAACAAACCTATTAATGGCAAATAAGAAATTCCATCAATAAATAAAGTAGTAGTTAATACTCCTTGCTCATTCCAAATATCTGAAGATTGTTTTAATAGTTGATACATTATAACTCCAGGAACTACTCCACTTGTAACCATATCAGCCAAAGAGTCAAGTTGTTTGCCTAACTCACTTTGAACTTTGAGTATTCTTGCTACCAATCCATCAAAAAAATCAAAAAAAATACCAATCAAAACAAAGAGCCCTGCAAGTACTAATTTACCTTCAACAGCAAGCATTACTGCTATTGTGCCTGACAATAAATTAAATAAGGTAATGATATTTGGAATATGTTTCTTCATCTACTTAAATTTAATGTAAATATACTATTTTTGATTTAATTTTGAAGCACTAAAATTTTAACAGTATTAACAAAAACATCTAAAAACTACTAATGCCTTTACTCACATCAGATTACAAACCTACATTTTTATTTAGAAATACGCATTTTAATACTGTTTTTAGAACATTTTTTGTACATCAATCTATTAATTATGATAGAAAACGGTTGGAATTAAATGATGGTGATTTTTTAGACTTAGATATTTCTTCGGTTAATTCTAAAACTGTTGTAATTGCACTTCACGGTTTAGAAGGTAGTTCTAATTCTAAATACATAATTGCTGTTTCAAAATACTTAAACGAGCAAGTTATTGATGTGATAGCCATAAATTTTAGAGGATGCAGTGGTGAGCCAAATAGGCTGTTACAAACCTATCACAGTGGAAAAACAGATGATTTAGATGAAGTTCTTAAATTTATCAATAAAAATTACAACTATACAAATATCATACTATTAGGATATAGTTTAGGCGGAAATATCACGTTAAAATATATTGGAGAACAAGCAGAAAAGATACATCCTAAAATAAAATGTGGAATTGCAATTTCTGTTCCTTGTGATTTAGCAGGTTCATCTGTAGTATTAGCAAAAAAAGAAAACAACGTGTATCTGAAAAAATTTATGAAAACTTTAAAATCAAAAACGCTAGAAAAATTAGCACGTTTTCCAGATTCTTTTTTAGAAAAAGAAAAAATAGTAACTGCAAAAGATTTTAATGATTTTGACAATTTATACACTGCTCCTGCACATGGATTTAAAAATGCAAAAGACTATTGGGAAAAATCTAGTAGTAAACCTTTTTTATCTAAAATAAAAACACCTACTTTAATGATAAGCGCTTTGGATGATACTTTTTTATCAGATAGTTGTTATCCTACTGCTATTGCCAAAAATCATACATTATTATTTTTAGAAACACCTAAATTTGGAGGGCATGTTGGATTTAACTCAAAACTATTTTTAAAAAATGGGTTTTGGTTAGAAAAGCGTATTTTTGCGTTTTTAAAACACTATACAAATCAATAAATAGTGCAATATCTTGTTTAAAAATAAGTTATTTAACATATGAATGTTCGTTATTAGCCAACCATAAAAAATACAACTTGAAAAAAATAATAATCTTACTATTTTTCATCTCACAAACTGCCTTTAATCAGTCTGTTCGCAAATACTCGAATGAATTTTTAAATATTGGTGTAGATGCTGCTTCATTCGGTATGGCAAAAGCTGTTGTTGCAACAACTAATGATGTAAATTCAGGTTATTGGAACCCTTCAGGATTACTTAACATCAATGATTATCAAGGTTCACTAATGCATGCGGAATACTTTGCAGGAATTGCTAAATATGATTATGCAGGCTTTGCAATGCCAATAAACAGTGAAAGTGCGTTGGGTTTTTCATTGATTCGATTTGGAGTTGATGACATATTAGACACAACCAATTTAATTGACAATCAAGGAAATGTTGATTACAATCGTATTAATTTATTTTCTGCTGCTGACTATGCAGTGAATATGTCATATGCAAAAAGATTACCTATTCAAGGTCTAAATTTAGGTGTAAATGCTAAAGTAATACATCGAATTATAGGTAATTTTGCCTCTTCTTGGGGCTTTGGATTAGATGCTTCTCTTCAATTTGAACGCAATGATTGGAAGTTTGGTTTGATGCTAAGAGATATCACAACTACTTTTAACGCTTGGAATATTAATGAAGAAAAATTCAATACAATAAAAGATGCCGTAACTGGTCAAAACCAAGAACTGCCTCAAACTACTGAAATAACCTTGCCAAAAGCACAATTTGGTATCGCTAAAAACTTTGAAATCACAAGAGATTATAACTTGTTAACCGAACTTGATTTAAACATGCGTTTTACTAAAACAAATGATATTATTGCAACAGATTTTGTAAGTATCGATCCTGCACTTGGTTTACAATTTGATTATATTGACATGGTTTTTTTACGTGCTGGAGTTGGTAATTTTCAAAATAACACTAAATTTGACATGAGTAAAACTCTAACATTACAACCAAGTTTAGGTGTTGGTTTTAAATACCAAGGCATTCAAGTTGACTATGCACTTACTAACATTGGAAGTGTTGGGAATGCATTGTATTCTAATGTATTTTCATTAAAATTAGATTTTGATTATTTTAGATAACTTATGAAAAAAACAATTACTTTTTTATTCCTAATTTCAACTTTTATTTCTTTTTCACAATTTACCGAGTTATCTGAAAAAGCAGACATAAGCCTTATTACTTCAGGTCCTGGAAATATAGAATTATATGAAGCATTTGGACATACAACAATTCGAGTTTTTGATCCAAAAAACAATATAGATGATGCTTACAATTATGGTATTTTTGATTTTAATGCTCCTAATTTTTATTTGAATTTCGTAAAAGGTAATATGCGCTACAAATTAGCAAAATATCCTTTTTATAGGTTTTTATATGGATACAAAAACGATAAACGTTGGATTAAAGAACAAATTCTGAATTTAAATCAAGAAGAAAAACAACACTTTTTCAATTATTTAGAAAACAATGTAAAGCCTGAAAATGCTACCTATTCGTATGATCCTTATTTTAATAATTGTTCAACAGTAGTTAGAGATCTTACCAAAAAAATTTTAGCCGATAAACTTACATTTAACCATAATCCACAAGTAACTACATTACGAGCGTTAATGGATAAAGAATTGCCTCAAAACACTTGGGGAAGTTTTGGAATTGATATTGCTTTGGGAAGTATATTAGATAGAAAAGCAAGTTTTGAAGAAACAATGTACTTACCTGATCATTTATCTCAAGCTTTTAAAAACGCTACTATTAGTAGAGATTCTAAGCAAATACCGTTAGTTAAATTAGAACGAAACATTCTTGATTATAAAGAATTAGAGCAAAACATATCAGTATTTAATCCTTTATTGGTTTTTAGTTTTTTACTACTTTTTGTATTGTATATCACTTACAAAAATTATAAAAATAATATACGAAGTAAATGGTTAGATTTTACAATCTATTTTATTACTGGTATTATTGGCTTATTAATTGTTTTCCTGTGGTTTTTTACCAATCATTCTACTGCTGTTAAAAATTATAACATTTTATGGGCATTTACTCCTAACCTATTTATCAGTTTTATACTATTAAAAAAGAAACTCCCAAAATGGATTGCCAAATACAATCTTTTGGTATTGATTTTAGTATTTGTTTCTCTTATGATTTGGATATTAAAAATACAGGTATTCTCAATTGTATTATTACCAATTATTTTCTTATTAGGAGTCCGGTATTTTTACCTTTGGAAGTCTACTGACCTTTAAAATAAAGGACTGTATTTATAGTTTTTATAATAATTCTAAAATCAAGTAGTAAATTTCTTTCTTTGATATAATACAAATCGTATTTTAACTTAATTTGTTGTTCCTCAATAGTATTTGCATATGGATGTTTTACTTGTGCCCATCCAGTTAATCCAGGTTTTAAAACATGACGTATTGCATAAAAAGGAAGTTGTTCTTCTAACATTTTTACAAATTCGGGGCGTTCAGGTCGTGGACCAATCAAACTCATATCTCCTTTTAAAATATTGATAAATTGTGGTATTTCGTCTAATCTCCTTTTTCTTAAAAAATTACCAAAAGAAGTAATGCGTTTATCACCTTTACTTGCCCAAACTGCTCCGTTTTTTTCTGCATCTTTTATCATTGTTCGCAATTTTATTATTTTAAAAACTTTACCTTTTTTTCCAACGCGCTCTTGTAAATAAAATAAACTACCTCTATTTGCAATAAGATTGGCTATACTAATTAGAGGTAATATTAAAAGTAAAAATAAAACACCTATTAAAGAAATGATAATATCAATAACAGTTATAAAAACTAAATATAAATTGCTTTCATGACTTTTACTAAAGGTTAAATAATCATAAAAAGGGTCTTTTAAATCTAATTCTGGTAAAAATTGTGTTATTTTCTCAATATATTTACGAGAACTCAAAATAGGTATTCCATTTTCAAACAAATGGATTAATTGTGTATGGACGTTTTTAGAAATAGCTATTTTACCTTTCGCTACTACAATTTCAGATACATTGTGATTCGTAACAATGTCTTTTATAGCATTGTTTTTTATATCAAAATAAGTGTAATCATTTAATTCATTTATTTCATAATCACTTACATATCCAATAATTTTATTATCAAAAGCATTCGATTTAATTATTTTTTTTAAACATATAAGTTCTTTTTCATCTCCTACTAACAATACGTATTTATGATATTTTGGTAACGAAATAAAACCAATATATAAAAAACGCCAAATTGTAATCGGAACAAACAATACACTAAATAAATAAATTATCTGTAATCTATTCTCAGGTAATTCTGGCGAAATTATTGGCGTAAAAATATAAAGTATTGTAACAACTAATGATGTAATACCAATACTTCGCAATACCAAAAACCGGCTACTAGAAACCTTTAAATCATATAATTCAAAAATTTGCCCAAAAAATAAAATATAACAACCTAATGTTATCAACCAAACGATTAAATGCGGATTTATTGTTTTAAAATAATAAAAGTCAGCGTAACTTGAAAACAATAAAATTGTAGCAATAATTACAACTACATCTATAATTCGCAAGAATAATTTACGCTCAGAAATACTATAGCTTGGTTTTTGGGGCATCTAAAATCAACTTTAAATATATGTTACTAAGATAATCAAAATTATGATATTTTAGTACATAATCATAGCCTTTTTTACCAAACTTTTCCAATTCATTCAATGGTAAACTTTTAAATTTTAAAATTCCGTTTTTAATACATTCAGCATTCTCTGGTTTTACAATGATTCCACAGTTTGATAATTCTACTGGATCTTTAATTAAATTTGATGATTCTAAAATTGGTTTTTTTGCCAACATATAATCAAAATACTTATTATAAGAAACGCCATGTTTATACAATGGTGAATCGTAACGACCAACATAACAAATATCAAAATATGTAAGCATTGTTTGTACTTGTGATTTCTTTATTTTATCAATAAACGTAATGTTTTTCAGCGATTTAGTTTGTTCAATAAATTTTGATTTTAAATAACCATCACCAACAATTACAAAATGAATTTCGTTATTTTCCTTCATTAATTTTGCAGTTTCTATAAAAAATTCCATGGCATTTGCCAATCCAATTGTTCCTGTATATCCAACTACAAATTTATTTTTTGGAAGTTGTGAAATTGTTTCAACAGATAATTTATCCTTTCCAACAAGTTCTTTATCAATTCCATTTGGCATATAATTAAACTTAGATGGCTTTTTAGTGATGTTATTAATATAATGGTATGCATTTGGGAGTACAGAAACAATAGCATCCGCTTTTTTATAACCAAATTTTTCAATCAAAGCCATAATTACAACTACAGGATGAAACTTAGAATATCCTTTTAAATAAATAGGTGTTTGTGGCCATAAATCTCGGACTTCAAAAATCAATTTTGCTTTGTGCTTCTTTGCTAAAATATATGCAGGAATAACAGAAAACAAAGGCATTGAAGATATAATAATTGTATTTGGCTTGCTATATTCTTTGCTTGGAATGAATAATAATTTCCAAGCAAATACAATCATACTCCATAATTTAAAAACACTATTTGGATTGTATTTTTTTATTTTAACCCAACAAAATGTTATTCCTTTATCTACAACTTCCTTAGTAAAAGTACTATCAGAAATAGTTGGTTGAGTAGTAAACAGATGATTATAAGAACCTGAAAAAATTGTAGTTTCATAACCTTTTTTAGCCCAATATTTACTCAAAAAATAATGCCGTTCTCCCCAACCAGAATCTGGCGTACCTGCTGTTTGATTAAATATCCAAATATTATTTGACATACAATTTTATAGTTTTATTTCAGAAATTACGGCTTTAAATTTTCCATTTTCCGATTTTTTAATTTCGTTTAAATAGCAATACTCAATCTCCATAGTACCTAATTGGGTAATCAATCGATTTGAAATTACTGTTTCTTTGTTTTTATCAAATTTAGGTTCAACAACTAAATTTATTAAAATTTTATCCATTTTTTTTTGAATTACTTGTGCTGATTTCAACAAAGGAATACCTACAAACAAACCGTGAAAACGCACCATCTTTTGACCGTTTTTACCAATAATCACATCTTCAATTCTTCCTTCAATTTCATCAATTTTCAACATAAAATCATTTTGATTTTTAGACAATTTAACACAATCTCCTATTCTATATCTAATTAAAGGTTGGTCATAATTTAATAATCCTGTTGCGATTACTTCACCAGATTCTCCAAACGCAACATTTTTTCCGTTTTCATCAACAACTTCCATGATTCCAGTATCAGGACTAAATAATAGTTCTCCTTTTTGGTTTTCAGAAATCAAACCACAAGCCTCTACTCCACTATAAGCATCAAAAACCCTACATTTAAATGCCTTTTCAATAGTTGTTCTCATTGTTGGAGTTAATTTCTCACTTGAGGTTAATACTGTGCTTAATTTAGGTTTTTCTATATTTAACTTCAATATAAAATCAGCTAAAATATAAATACTCATTGCATAACCTACCAAATACTCGACCTTATTTATCATCAAACCATCTACATAGTTTTGCGTGTTTTTTTCTGAAATATGATATGCTGAAAAATAAGTTTGCTTTTCAGCAGCATTGTATCGATAAAATGGTGGTTTTGTTGCTGAATATGGCAAAATACGTCTTCCTCCAATCATTCCTCTTGCCATTTTGTAGTTTACTCCAGCCCAATTCCTTACTCTTACTTCGTAAACTGCGTTCCAAGTTTGATGAAATTTTTTTGAAAAATATACAGAAATAGGTGTTCCTGTACTTCCGCTACTTGAATAAAATTTTCCTTTTTCTCTTTTTGATGCTAATAATGTTGTCTTACCAAATCGCCGAAATTCTTCTTTTTCTAAATATGGTAATTTTGATAAATCATTTAATTCAAATTTTTCAAAATCAGTTAATGTAAATCCTGCCTTAGTATATTTTTCAGTATAAAATGGTACTGTTTTAAATGCATGTATTAATAGTTTTCTTAATTCTGCAGTTTGGTATTCCTTCCATTCTTGGTTGGTAAATGTTTCTCTATCTTTAAAAACAGTGAGTTGTTTTTTAAAAACTGAGCCAAAACGCCTGTTTTTCCAATAAAATCCGTAGATAGTTATTAGTATATTTTGAAATAAAATTGGACTATTTGCGTAAATTTTATCGATTATTTTTTTCATATTATGATAAAATTTTCAACCATTTACTTCTAACTTTATTCCAATCGTATTCCTCCGCTTTTAACCGTGCGTTTTGAGTGATTTTTTTAGTAAATTCTACATTATTAATATAATCCTTAATGCTTTTTACCATTCCATCAACATCATTTTTATCAACCAAAATTCCATTTTTTTTATGTTTAACCAAAAAAGGGATTCCTCCAACATTAGTTGACACAATTGGCAATCCTAATGCCATAATTTCAATCAAACTAACAGGAGTATTATCAAAATTGGTAGTATTAATAAAAATATCAAAATCTGTAGCCTTTTTATGCCATTGTTCTTTAGGTAATACTCCTGTTAGTTTAACAGTATTTTCTAAATTATATTTTATAATCAAATTTTTCACTTGTACAAAAGAATCATCTTTTACAGGTCCAATCATACATAATTTAGCATCATTATACTCTTTTTTAAGTTTATTTATTACCTCAATTGCCATTTGTGGATTATAGGTTTTATCAAAGGCTCTAACCCATAAAATTTTGGGTTTGAAAGTCAATCTTTCTTTAAAATTATATTTATTAATTTCTATTGTATTTGGAATTAAACTCACATTAAAACCTTTACTTTCAAACGCTTGTTTTAAATATTCAGATGGCGCAACATTTATTTTAGAATGTTTAAAAATACTGGTTGCCAATTTTGGTGATTTTTTTATTCTATTCGGTAAGTTTCCTCCATGTAGTATTGGGATGTAATCTATTTTAAACAATCTTGTCAATTGTGAAGTACAATATGCATAATAAAAGTTTACAGTACTAAAAGTGTCAATTAATATATAATCAACTTTATTTCTATTTTTTAATACAGCATAGCACATTTGCAATAATCGTATTATTTTATTTTTTTTATCAGAAGATATACTAACTTTAAAACCTTCATCTATCAGCAAGTCACTTAAGGTAGTTAGAGTAGAATTGTATTTAGACCGTTGAGTTAAATTATTTCCTATGTATAAAATTTTAGTCATGTAATTTAATTCTGATTAAACTCAGTCCGTAAATAAATCCTGGAAAAGAAACACGCATTGCAGAATGGTTGATGGTCAAAAACCAAAATATAAAAAATGCACCCAAAAATGCTTTTGCAAAAACAGGCTGATTCCAAGCATTGATTAAAGGTGTGATAATTAACAAAATTAAAATTAACACACCAATCATTCCATGCTCTCCAAGTAAACGACTTATTTCGTTGTGAGATGCAATGGTTAAACCCATTTCATCCAATCGTTTGTATTTACCACTTCCAACTCCCATTCCGAAAAACGGATTTTGAAACAATCCTTCTAATTCACTATTAAATATCATTGTACGTCCAGATGTAACATCTTTTTTTTCAATTCCACGTGCATTTTTGTTGGTGTATCGATTATCTAACATTCCTCGTGTTGCATTTGAAGTATATAACCAAATTGCTATTCCAAAAAAAACAACTATTCCTGTATATTTAGCAAAAGTTATCACACGATTTTTAGTACTATAAATAAATAATACCGAAAAAAATAAAATTGCGGCTAAACCCGTTAAAAAACCTCCTCTTGAGAAGGTTAATAAATCACGATAAGTAATATATATCAATAATAAAATATCAAAAAAAAGAAAAGAGGTAAAACGCTTTTTTAATAAAAGATGTGCTGCAAAAACGAATATGCCAACACCTAGTACTGTTGAAACTTGATTTGGTCCAAAACCTCCTGAAGCCTCAAAATTTGCACCTCCTCCAAAAAAAATTTCTTTAATGCTTGGCGTTCTAAAATAAAGTAAACTTAGCATCGAAATAATAGGCAAAGTAAGGCAAAAAAGAGCGCTGAATAGTGTTTTTAAACTAAATTCTCTTTTATAAAAATATAGTGCAGCAATTCCTAAAGAAATCGGACCACTTAAATTAAAGGCAATTGCTTTTCGAATCGATTCTGGATAAGGGATATCACTAAATGCTATTCCTATTAAAAGCAATAAAATATAAAACATAAAAATTGGTTTTACTTCATGCTTTTTACGTTCTACAATAAGTGCTGTAATAAAATAAAGCGCAATAGCATATTTATGAAATTCATGAGATACCATACCGTGAGTCATTCTAAATAACACATCACTTCCAGCCAAATAGGCGCTCCACATTGTTGCTTCTTCATATTTGTTTTTAGAGTTGATGATACTCAAAAAGCCTAATAGAACTATTAATGGTGCGAACAATTTTGCAAAAATTGAACTCAACAATAAACCGCCTAATAGCAAATGGAAAATGACCAATAAAAAACGTGTATTTTTAAAATAATCTTTCACTAATTGTTATAGATTTTAAGCAATTTATCAATAAATTTTTCTTCTGAATAGTTTTCAAAAACATGTTTATAAAATAAATCTGAAAACTGAGTACGTAAATCAACATCATCAATCAATTGTATAATATTATCTGCCAATTCTATTGAGTTTGATGGCTGCACAAGTAATCCGTATTTTCCATTTTCAAGAACATTGCCACACTCGCCTACATTTGTAACAACAACAGGTAATTCTGCCAAACCATATTCTAATAATGAAACTGGCAATCCTTCAGAAATTGAAGATAGCACACCAATTGTTGACTGTGACAAGATGTTTTTAATATCTGTAGAATTATGATATAAAAATACTGATTTTAATAAATCCTCTTCAATTAAAAATGTTTTTATTTTTTGGTAATATATGTCATCATAGTGATTTCCTATCAAATGCAATGTCCAATCTTGATTTTTAGTTTGAATGATTTTAAATGCTTTTAATAAATTTAAATGATCTTTTTGAGGTCTTAATCCTGCAACACAAACTATTCTTTTTCCCTTTTCTCCATTTAACCGAGTTTTATTAAAATCATCTTTAAGTTTAGCAAAATTAGGTAAATAATATACATTATTAACCTTTAAATTGTCCTTCGACCAATGTTTTAAATGTTTGTTTACAGAAATTACAGCATAAATTTTATTGGAAATAAATTTTAATGGCTGAATCGCTCGTTTGGATAAATGTTCACTATTTCCATAATGATCGTGCCAAATTAATATTAAATTAGGGAATCTCATTTTCATCAAATAAGCAATAAAATAGGAAGATGAATGAGCATGAATGATTTCAATTTTATTTTTTTTGATGTATTTTTTCAATCGTAAAATAGCTGCTAAATCAAGAGTCGTTTTTTTATTTAAAAACAAATAATTAACCTTTTTATTGATTTTTGACTTTAATCTTCCTTCAAAACGAGTAACACACAAATGCGATTCTACATCAACATTTGATAATGCATTAGCGATATTTACAGACATCATTTCTGCTCCTCCAACAGCTAGAGAATCTATTATTTGTATGACTTTTAGTTTTTTAATAATTTTTTAATTTCTAATTCAAATTTTTCTAAAGTAAACTGTTGTGACCATTTTTTGGCATTATCAACCTGTTTTTGATATATATTTTCATCATTCAAATACTTTTCAATTTTAGTAACAATCTCATTTACATTTGCTTTTACAAGCGCACCTCTATTGCCATTGTCAACCATAAAAGGTACGCAAGATACGGCAGTTGTAATTGGTAAGCAAGACCAAAACATTGCCTCAGCAACTACTTTAGGCCAACCTTCTGATTTTGAAATAAATACTAAAAAATGTGCTTTTTGAAAAGCTTTTTTCACTTCCTTTTTAGGAACATTTCCGTGAAGCAGTACCGTTTCACCTAAATTATTTTCACTAATATAGGCTTCTATAGTATCGCACTCTACTCCTTCTCCATACATATCTAATTGTACATTATAACCTTTATTTTTCAGTTCTTGCACAACTTTTACTGAAATTATTGGTTGTTTTCCTATACTAAAAGCACCAACAAATATAAACTGTATTTTTGCCGAAAAATCTTTTTTTGATATTTTTTCGATATCATTTTCTGAGTAAGTAGCCGTAAAAAATGGAACGATATTTTTTGATTGATTTTCCCATTTTCCATATACTAATACTTTACATTTTTTTGTTAAAAAAACATTTGACAATATCCTCTTTTGAAGACGATAACTCAAAGGTTGCTTACTTTTTGGATCCCAATTTCCAGCATACTTTACCGTTTTTGGTTTATTCGGAAATAATATTTGGATAAAACAACCTAATAAACCAACATTTCCTGGACAACGTAAATGAATATGGTCTGCCCAACGCATTGCTTTAAATATCTTAATACTAATAATTGGAATTATAAAAAGTGATTTTAGGGTATTTAAAAAGGTTGTAATATCAAATTGTGGGATTCTATCTTGTATAAATCTTGAGTGAATATGTGCAACATCAATAAAAGAAGGTGCTTCATAAGAATATGGAGCCACAATTCTAACCTCATCAACGTATTTTAACCACAAATTCATTTCACGTACATATGGTTCGTAAGCAAACAGTTGTTGATGCCTTTTTTTATGTAATACGTGTGTAATTATTGCAAATTTCATTTCTATAATTATAAAGTTCTCAACTGCGCTCGAACAAATATCCTATTATTTTTTTATTTTTTTTGGTTTAAAATATCAAACCCTAAATCATTGTATACTTAAGGTTTGAACACCAACATTTTCATTTGATAAATAGTTAACTTCAATTAAAGGCTTACACTTATCACTTAAAATGCTTTTTTCTAAAAAAACAGAATCTATGCTACTTCCAAAAGAATTTAATGTAGAGTTAAATAAATAACTCGTATTTAATAATTTATTATTATTTGCGTCCATATTATTTACAAGGTCTTTATTTTTTTCAAAATATTTATTAGAATACCAAACAAAAAAAGGAATCTTAAGTTCATATTTATTAGAAGTTGTGTACGCATGACCTATCAAATCTTGTGCTGTATCAAATAAATTTTCGCCATGGTCTGAAAAATAAAAAAAAATAGTTTCTTTATTTTGCTTTTTTAAAGAACTAATTAATTGATCTAACACATAATCTGTATAGCTAATAGAATTGTCATAACTATTAACTATTGCTTCTAAATTTTCTTTTTTGTAATTTATTACTTTATCTGGTTTAAAAGTACTAAATTCAGAAGGATACCGTTCTTTATAATCATTATGCGAACCCATCAAATGTACCAATATTAACTTATTTTTAGATTTTAACTTTAAAACACTATCAAAAGGTTTAATTACATTTTTATCTAAATGTTGACCTCTTCTATTTACATTTATATAATAATTACTTTGATTCATTTCAATTAAATCAAACAGTGAATTAGATTTGTATTGATTGGTTATTGTAAACGTTTCAAATCCTAACTCATTAAAACCATTAATTAATGTATTGCTATTAATTAACAAATCTTCATAATTTCGGGCATTTATATTGCTTAAAGAAAATGTAAGACTTCTAAAAGTATTATTACTTTCTGCATAGAAATTTGTGAATTTTATTAAATTTTTTCTTTTTTCTAATAAAGGATTTGTTTGTCTGTGATATCCAAATAAACTATGATTCATAACTCTAGCAGATTCTCCCATTACTAAAACAACCGTTTTACTAGTATTTGTTAGATTATTTTTCACTAAACCAATACGATTCATTTTGCTTTTCTCTACATAGATGTAACTTATTTTTAAGAAAATAACAGCATCTCTAAAACGATCAATCGGATGCAAAGGATAAGTTTCTTTGGCTATAGTGTGAATCGTTTTTCTAAAAGTATGTTTTGTAAATATTTTTTTTGAAGTTGGATCTTTTACAGCATATAGTGTCAATAAAAACTTCAAAATTAAAATAAAAATAAAAAAATAAAATATATTCGTTTTGTTCTTTTTTAGATTATACGGAATAATCAACTTAAAGACACTGACAATAAATAATATTATTATAAATACAATCAACACACTCTTTAAACCTCCTAACGAACCTAAAACTTCAATAAATTCATATCTGTTCGTATTTAAATATATTAAAAAAAATTCAGTTGGAATGTATGATTTATATATAAAAAAATGTCCTAATTCAAGTAGATTAATAAACAAAATAGGTGTGAAAATTAAAAATCTAATAAATTTATTTTTTACATATAATAAGATTATGATATAACTCAATAAAGGAATTAGTATTTTAAATAAACTTACATCTACAAAAAATACAGGAAACATCAATAAAACAATGACAATAATAAAGTACCTACTTATATTCATTTTATAATATTTTTGGTTTATCAAACAATAAGTTCAACCAACCCATTTTCCGTCCAATCGTTTCTGTTAATGCTTCCATCTTATTTTTGGAAGTAAAAACATTCATATATCTTAAAAATAGTTGTAAAAATACAATTGCATTCCATTTAAAACGTGCTTTTAACGTTGGTTTTGGGTATTTAACACGCCAAACGTACCAACCGTTTCTCACCACCATTTTACCGTATTTATACTTGTTTGGTCTTCCTGATTCTGCATGATGATGTTCTAATTTTGCTGTTGTATTTACGTATAATTTACCTTTTTTTGCTACTCGCAAACAAAAATCTAAATCTTCATACAAACCATATCCTTCAAAATAGGTTGAAAATGAAATCGTATCAAAAATATTTTTTTTATACGATGCTGCTCCTCCCATAAAAAATTCAACTACATAAATTTTATTAGTTGGCGGTAAAAAACTAACTGGAAATCCGTTAGAAAAAACAGGCATAATTCCTGGAGGTTTATCACTTAATAATCCAAGTTTTTTTCTTATTACATTTCGCTGACCTAATTTTCTTACAAAACCATCTAATTCAAACTCATCATATTTAAGTTTAGTATTTGTATTATACCATTGTACTTCATTGGTTATATAACCACCAACTGCAAGCGCTTTTGGGTAAATTTTATAGGTATTTAATAATTGCTCAAAATACAATTCATCTAAAATAGTATCATCATCTAAAAAGCATACAATGTCGATATCTTTTGAAACTTTATTAATACCAAAATTACGTTGCTTTGTAAGTCCTCTTTGCGAATCATCGACTTTATAATACTTTAGATTTTTAAATGTGTTTTTTTCTAAAATACATTTCGTTTTATTATCAGTAGAGCCATCAACAATTAAAATTTCGTTAGGATATAATCGTTGTTTTTTAACAGAGTCTAATAACGTTAATAATGCCTCTGCACGCATATATGTACAAATAATTAAACTAAATTTCATGCGTTTGTTGTTGTACTATTTTACTCCATTTTTTTGATACTTCCCAACGCTTTTTCATCAAATTTAAATAACTAAACGGATTTTTAACCGACTGTAATTTATAAAACTTGATAAAAAGTAAGGTTTTGTATCCTAATAATTGCTTCTTTGTATTGTGTTTTTGACGATACAACATTACTGTTGGTGATGGCTTTGGCTGTATTTGTTCTTTTTCCCACTGATGTATAAACTTTGTTCTAAAACCACCAATTGGCGCTTTTAAATGTACTAATTTATTGGTTGGTGTATAAATAATATCAATTCCTTTATTGCGCAACTGCATACCAAAATCTGCATCTTCACCAAAACCGTGTTCAAAAGCCATATCAAAAGAAATATTATTCGCTTTTTTCATATGTACGATACTACAACCTGAACCGAAAGTAGGCCATTGAAACGGGAAATTATATTTTTCAGTTTCGTGCGCTAACAAACAACTAACGGTTATTGCATTTGCCTTTAGTTGTTGAATACTTTGTATTGATTTTTCAATAAAATCAGTTTCCATTCTAATATCATCATCAGCAAAGAATATCCAATCTGAATAACTGTTCTTCAAGCCAATATTTCGTGCATTACACGCTCCTGTTTGATGTGTAAATTGATGTATGATATTAAAATTCCATTTTTGGGTTGTTAAATAATCTAATTCTGAATCACTGTTCTTTTTAGGATTTTGTTCTATAATAATTACATTTTTTGGCAAAACGGATTGCTTGTTTAAATCTAACAAAACAGCATGTAAATGCTTTTTTCTACCAATAGTTGGAATTAAGACATCTATTTCTATAATTGTTTTATCCGTTTTGGCTATTGAATTTATTTTACTTAAATCAATTTTTTTAACCCTTTTTTTATAAAATAATGAAGTAATAAATGAAAAAAATAAAATTCGTTTTTCGTAAATTACTATATTCAAAAATAACAAGAAAAACCACTGAACACTATAGTGCTGTTTTACAAATTTAAAAAGTGTTTTATTCGTATTTTCTCTTTTATTTATTGATTTATAAGTTCCTTTGAGCAACTTTGGATTAGAATAACAAAACAAACCATTTGACATTGCTGTTTTTGCTAAAGAGGTTAAAAAATAATCAAAGTTAGTATTGAACGAAACCTCCTCTTGAAGTGAATTTAACACTTGAGCATAAATACCTCCAACATCGCTACTCATAAGCCAAGTAGGATATTTTTTATCAAAATTCATATTGATATATGGTGAACTTTGTTCTACATATCCAATGGAATCAGACAGTACAAATGAATGTGATGTTGAAAATGAAGTCATTATTAATTTATGCTGGAAAATTTCCTCAATTTCATTAACATTTAAA
>CAMZLV010000119.1 GCA_947311835.1 uncultured Lutibacter sp.
CAATAATTTAGCGACTTTAGTACCTAAACCATTTTTTAACGAAGCACATTTAAGTGACTATTTACAATACAACGTAAAAGTTTTGAAAAATGATTTTATTGCTTTTGATACGTTAGAAGAAAATGCTGACACTGTTAATGTTTATATCCCTTTTGTACATATTAATAATTACTTATTTGATAAATTCGGAAGTTTTGAATACAAACATTCATCTACAATACTGATTGAAACGCTCTTAAAAGATGCTGTTAGTGTCAATAAAACACTTTTTTTTGTTAATGTAGAAAAGGAATTTTTTCAAATTTTAATCTTAAAGAATAAGAAAATAGAGTTTTTTAATACATTTAATTACAAAACCAAAGAAGATTTTATTTACTATATATTATTTGTTACAGAGCAATTATATCTTAATACCGAAAAAATTGAATTAGCGTTTTTAGGTGCTATTGATAAGCAATCAGAATTGTACAAAATTACGTGTCAATATATTAAAAACATCCTGTTTTTTGAACCTAAATACACAATTCCTCAAGAGTTTGAATTGCCTAACCATTCATTTTATACATTATTAAATCAAATATAATGAGGATTATTTCTGGCACACACAAAGGCAAACGTCTTACTGCTCCAAAAAAATTACCAGTTCGCCCTACGACTGATATGGCTAAAGAAGCGCTGTTTAATATTATTAATAATCAATATTACTTTGATACACTTACGGTAATTGATTTATTTTCTGGAACTGGTAATATCAGTTACGAATTTGGTTCAAGAGGATGTGAAAACATAACTGCTGTTGATGCACATTATGGATGTGTAAAATATATTGCTACTACATCAGAGCAATTAAATTTGAATATCGACACTATTAAAAGTGATG
The DNA here is from genome assembly GCA_947311835.1 of uncultured Lutibacter sp. Lineage (GTDB taxonomy): Bacteria > Bacteroidota > Bacteroidia > Flavobacteriales > Flavobacteriaceae > Urechidicola. The sequence continues at coordinate 881 of CAMZLV010000119.1, forward strand.
TTTTTAAGTTTTTAGAGAAGTCTCCATTAAAAGCAACGATTATATTTGCAGATCCTCCTTATGACTTTGCGCTAGAACAATTTGAAAAAATAGTTGATTTAGTTTTTGACAAAGACCATCTTCATGAAAATGGATTGCTAATCGTTGAGCACTCTAAACAAACTGATATGTCTAATAACAAGTACTTTAGTTATTCCAAAAAATATGGAGGTAATATGTTTAGTTTTTTTGAAAAAGAGTAAATTACAATAAGGCTTTAATAATCGCTACTTCTGTAATACCTTCGGCTTCGGCTTTATAATTTTTAACTATTCTATGACGCAATATAGGATAGGCTACTGCCTTAACATCTTCAATGTCTGGTGAAAACTTACCGTTTATCGCTGCATTTACCTTAGCGCACAAAATTAAATTTTGTGATGCTCTTGGTCCTGCTCCCCAATCTATGTAGTTATTTACAATTTCTGGTGTATTTGGCGTATTCGGACGCGTTTTAGCAACCAAATTAACTGCATATTCTATAACATTATCAGCAACAGGAATTCTGCGAATCAACTTTTGATAATTTATAATTTCTTCGGCATTAAAAAGTGCGTTTATAGTCACTTTTTTATTTGATGTTGTACTTTTAACGACTTCTACTTCTTCTTCAAATGTAGGATAATCTAAATTTATAGAAAACATAAAACGGTCTAACTGTGCTTCTGGCAAAGGATACGTACCTTCTTGCTCAATCGGATTTTGAGTAGCCAAAACAAAAAATGGCAAATCTAACTTATAATGTCGTCCTGCAACAGTAACTGTACGCTCTTGCATTGCTTCTAACAATGCTGCTTGTGTTTTAGGCGGAGTTCTATTAATTTCATCTGCCAAAATTATGTTTGCAAAAATAGGTCCTTTTATAAATTTAAATTGACGTTTTTCATCTAATATTTCACTTCCTAAAATATCAGAAGGCATTAAATCTGGTGTAAATTGGATACGTTTAAAATCGAGTCCAATGGCTTGAGCAATAGTATTAATCAAAAGGGTTTTTGCAAGTCCAGGAACACCTATTAATAGTGAATGACCTCCTGCAAAGATAGAGTACAATACTTGATCAACCGTTTGGTGTTGACCAATTATAACTTTTGATATTTCTGATTTGAGTTGTTTATATTTAACTCCTAATTCTTCTATTGCTTTTACATCTGACATAGTTAATTCTTTTTCCAATTTTTATCAAAATTACAGTCTTTATGACTTTCATTAATTTTGATGTAAGTATCTACAATTTTTTCTTTAGCCCATTTGTCAACGGCTTCTTCTTTTTTCTTTTGCAATGCTAATGTTTGAACTTTTACATAATCCGTAACATAATCAGCAGTATGAGCAGCTGTTTTTGATTTTAGAAGAATGATTTTAAACATCTTTTCTCCTTCTCTTGTTTCGTCATAAAATGGTGCTGTTAATTCACCTTCTTTTAATTCTGAAACACGTGCATACAACGATGGATCCATACGTGTTAATTCAAAATGTGAATCGCCTGTAACTGGATTTACAATTACACCTTTATTATTTTTAGTGGCTTTTTCTTCTGAATAGTCTTTAACGGCATCTTCAAAAGTAATTGTTTTATTTCTAATTTCCTTTACCAATTTTTTTAATGTTTCTTTGGCTTCTAGCAATTTAGAATCTTCTATTTCTGGTTGAATCAATATATGACGTAAGTCTATTTGCTGTCCTTTAATTTTTTCAACTTTAATGATATGATATCCAAAATCCGTTTTAAAAGGATCAGAAACTTGACCTTCGTCAAGGCTAAAAGCTACTTCTTTAAACTCTTTTACAAAACCACTTTCACGAGTAATGGTATATGCTCCTCCTGCTCCCATACCGTTACCTGAAGCTGCTGGATCATCAGAGTATAAAACGGCTTTCATATTCATATTAGAGCCTGCTTCTACATCCTTTTTTATCTTATTTAGTTTGTCTATAACTCGTTTTATTTCTTCTTCTGATGGTTTCGCATAAATTACGATTTGTGAAATTTCAATTTCTGAACCAAATTCTGGTAAATTACCATCTTCTTTTAAGTTGTTATAATAAGTGCGCACTTCATCAGGAGTTACATCAACTTCTTCAGTTATACTTGATCGTTCTCCTTGAATTAGTTGTTGTTCTTTTTGAATTTGTGTCAATTCTTTTCTCAAATCATCTTCATCATTAAAACCATAAAATTCTACAACTTTTTCAATCGTTCCTAATTGTTGCGCAAAAGATGCTATTGTTTTTTCAACTTGCTCAGTTACTCTTGAATCTGAAACAGAAACACTATCTACAACTGCATGATGAGATAATAATTTTTGAATCATTATTTCTTCTAACATTTCGCATTCAGAAATTTTTATTTTACCTTCACTTCTAAGTTCTATTTCTGCCTTAAACTTATCTATATCGGAGTCTAAAACTATATTTTTTCCTACTACTACTGCTACTCCATCAACCTTTATTCTTTCTTGAGAAAATGTATTTACTGCTAGTAATACAAAGGTAATTATCAATCCTTTTTTTATCATTTTAATATCTTTCAAATTTTTTATTTTTAATTGCATCATCTACTAAATCTACTTCAATTTTTCTTAATAATTCAAGCTTTCTTTTGTGTAATATTATTTGTTTTATTGTTGGCGCAATATAACTTATTGGTGCTATTTCATTGCGTTTTAAATAGTTTTTTATTTTTATCAAATATAATCCTAATGAATCTTCTTTTTGAATATATTTTGATTTTTTTAAAATGTTTGCTTTTTGTTCATTTTTTAGAAAATGTATCTTTGATATAAGATCACTGTATTTTACCCAAATAGAGTCATTAAAATTAAATGATTTAAACTCTAATCCTCGCACTTGCAAACTATCTATATCTTCTGCTTTGTTGGATTTAAACAGTTTAATTAATCCTTTTTCATCAGGTCTATTTAGGTCTGTAAACAAATATTTTAATTGTACCAACTCTTCATTTAATCGAAAGTTTTCGTGATTGGATAAATAATATTTTTCTATTTGATTATCAGTAATCACAGTGTCTAACTTGTTGATTACCAAAGATTCTTTATACGCATTAATATAAAGTGTTGAACGATAATCTTCTACTAATTTTTCAAATATATCTTTTTTATCTTCTAAGTTTAATGCTGCTTGATGCAATAATAATTGCTGTTTTGCCCATGAATCTATATAATTATTAATAAATAGCACGCTATCTTCTTTAGAAACATTACTTGGTAATTTATCAGCAATATCTGACTTGTATAAAAAATTATCGTAGACTTTAGCTATTGGTTCTGTATTCGGTTTTTCTGTCGAAACGCGATAGAAATCACATGATGTGTATGCCAAAATAATTAATATGTATATACTATTTTTAAACATAAATTAGTTTAACACCTCTCTAATGGCTTTATCATTCATCTTAACAGCGTAAGTGTTTCTCAATTCTTCAATCCAATCTTTTTCTAATTGCTCTTGATAATCATTTACAACTTTACCTCTAACTTTTTCTAATTCCTGTACTTTATCTTTAATTAAATAGTTGTTTTTATGATTGTCATAATAATTTTGAATGCCTAAACTATCTTTTGATTTATTCCAAATACGTTTTTGTAATAATTCAAACAACAATAAACCTTCTTTATATTCTTGATACGTATTTTTAAATTCTTGGTTATTGGTAACCAAATCGTTTTTAAAATAATCAAGTATTTCTTGTTCTTTAAATGCGTTAAACAATTTATCTGAATATTCTTTTTTATCAAGATAAGTCGCAAATTCTTTTTGATTTATTTTTTCACCTTCAATAGTTAAAAGTGTTTTCTTCAATTTTTTTAATTTCGATTTCCAATCTTTCTTTTTAAACGATTTTAATGCTTTGTCGTTTATTTTGATAGTATATTGTTTTTTCAATTTATGAACTATTGAAAAATCAACACTTTTAGAACGATCTCCTTTTTTAACTTTATCAGTCAAACTCTTTTTTACTTTATCAAAACTTTCTACTGGAAATTTATTAATTAGTTTAATAATATGCCAACCATATTTGGTTTTAAACGGTTTTGAAATGTCTCCAATTTTTTGAAGTGAAAAAACGGTATCATCAAACTCCTTTATCATTTTTCCTGAGCCAAATCGCCCTAAATCACCACCTTTTTTGGCACTATATGTATCATCCGACTTCGTTTTAGCCAATTCCTTAAAATCAGCGCCATCAATTAATAAATTATAAATAGCATCAATTTTAGACTTGCTCTCTTCAGAATTTCCTTTTATCATTATATGTGCAGCTTCTACTTCTCCTCTTGCTTTTCGTTTATCATTTACTTTTACTATATGATATCCAAAATTTGTTTTAAAAGGCATTGAAACTTCACCAACTTTAGTAGAATAAGCATTGGTTTCAAAAGGATACACCATACTAAAGGCAGAAAAATAACCTAAATTCCCACCATTTCGCTGCGCTGATGGGTCTTGAGAGTATTCTTTAGCTACTTTGTCAAAATCTGCTCCTTCTATAATTTTAGTACGCGCTTCTAAAATTGTATTATAACTCGCTAATGTATCTTTAGAATTTTTAGGGTTTAATTTTATCAAAATATGACTTGCATTGATTTCATATAAACTTCTTTCGTATGCCTCTTTAACCAAATCTTCAATAACTGATTCGTCTTTTAAATAAGGCTCCATCAGTTGGTTTTTATACTGTGCTAATTCTTTTTTGTACGATTGAATGGTATCATATTTTAAATCATATGCTTGTTTTATCTTTAATTTATAATTGATAAATAAATCTAAATAATTTTTAATGTCTTTTTGACTTTCGTCAGTTACTATTCCTAAATTTTTATTATAAACTCTTAAAAATTCTGAAGAATAAACAGGCTGATCATCAATAGTAAAAAGTACTGAGTCATCCTTTTGTGAATATCCAATAAAGGTACTGAATGAAATAAATAGAATTAAAATATTTTTAACTGTCATATTTTTTATTTTTTAATGCTCACAAAAGTAAGCAATCATCTTTAAATTTACGCATAATTAACGGCGCAATTTATCTTTTATTTTACTATTAAAGTGTTAAAATAATTATAAAGAAATTACTCCTTTTATCTTAGCAACTTCTTCATATTTGCTAATAATTGATGCTGAATTTTTCATCATCATATTAATAGAAATACTTATATATTTACCTGTTTTTGAAGGTTTTGTTGTTATAACCGCTCCACTATAATTAAAAATATTTTCTATTTTTTTTAGTTTTACTTGGTCATTTGGTATTATAAATTTATATAAATACGATGCAGGAAATACAGTAGTTTGATCTAATGTTGTTTTTAATTTTTTAAAAAAATCTTCTTTTTTTTCCATCTAATAATTTTTAATATTTTGTTGTTGTAAAAACAACTTAGTTATTTTTTTACAGTTCTATAACTACAAAATTACATATATATTTAATGATTTTTACTACATTGCAAAAACATATTCAAAATTATTATTTTATAAAATGCAACAAAAAATTGTCATTACAGGAGGTCCTGGAACTGGTAAAACAACCGTTATAAATGAATTAATAAATAGGAATTATACTTGTATTCCTGAAATTTCGCGTAAAGTAACTCTTGATGCTCGTGAAAAAGGGATTGAACAACTCTTTTTAACAGAGCCACTTTTGTTTAGTGAAATGTTACTCAAAGGAAGAATAAATCAATATATAGAAGCCGATAAACTCGATACTAATCTGGTTTTTTTTGATAGAGGAATTCCTGATGTTCATTCATATCTTAACTGTATGAAAACCAATTATCCTGATGTATTTATTGACCAAAGCATCAAGTATAAATATTCTAAAGTTATAATTTTTCCACCTTGGGAAGAAATTTACACTTCTGATAATGAACGTTATGAAACTTATGACGAGTCTTTAAAAATATATCGTTATATAAAACAGGCATATTTAGATTTAGGTTATACTATTTATGAAGTCCCTCACGAAACAGTTAAAAATCGTACTGATTTTATCTTAGATTTATTAAAATAGTGGCAACTAATCCACTTGAAATATTAAAAAAATATTGGGGTTTTAACTCCTTTAAAGACGCTCAAAAGGAAGTAATCTCAAGCGTTGTTAATGGTAATGACACTGTGGCTTTACTACCAACTGGAGGAGGAAAATCTATCTGTTTTCAAGTACCTACATTACTTAGAGAAGGTGTGTGCGTAATAATATCACCTCTTATTGCCTTGATGAATGACCAAGTAAAAAACTTACAAGAAAAAGGAATAAAAGCATATGCATTAACATCAAAATTATCAGAAGGTGAAATTGTAACTATTTTTGACAATTTACAGTTTGGAAATTATCAATTTCTTTATCTATCTCCTGAAAAATTACAATCTGATTTTATCCAAACTAAACTAAAGCAAATTAACATACAACTTATCGCTATTGATGAAGCACATTGTATCTCAGAATGGGGACATGACTTTAGACCATCTTATCTAAATATAAATATCTTAAAAGAAACGCATCCTAAAGTTCCATTCATTGCGCTAACTGCTACTGCAACAAGTAGAGTGCTAACTGACATTATAGAAACCTTACAACTAAACAAGCCGAAAATTATTAAAAAATCGTTTTACAGATCTAATCTTGCGTATCAAATTTATGATATCGAAGATAAGTTATATAAAGTAGAGCAAATGCTTAATAAAGTAAAAGAAAACACCATAATTTATACCAATACCAGAAGAAACACAGTTGAGATTTCAAACCAATTAAATAGTCTAGGTTTTGCTTCGAATTTCTATCACGGTGGAATGAAAATGGATGATAAACTCGATGCTTATAACAATTGGATGAACGAAACTAAACCAATAATCGTTGCTACCAATGCCTTTGGAATGGGAATAGACAAACCAAATGTTCGGTTGGTAATTCATATGAACTTACCGCAAAGTATTGAAAATTATATTCAAGAAGCAGGACGTGCTGGACGTGATGGTAAAAAGGCATTTTCGGTGGTTTTAAAAAATAAAACAGACATTTTTAATACCAAAACAATTACTAAAAAAACACTTGCAACTGTTCCGATTGTTAAAAAAATATATTTCGCATTAAACCAATTTTTCCGAATTTCGTATGGAGAATTACCTATTGAAACTTTTGAATTTAACATTTCTGAATTTTGTAAAAAATACCAATTTCCAATTACAATTACTTACAACACACTCAAAGTATTAGAACGTGAAAATATATTACTTTTAGATGAGAATTTTAATCGAAAATCATCTGTAAAGTTTATTACAAGTAAAGAAAATATTTTTGAATACTGTAATAAAAACACTTCAAAAGAGCGACTAATAAAATTTTTACTTCGCACGTATGGCGGTATTTTTGAGAGTGCTAAAAGCATCAATATCAACTTTATTTCAAATAGTTTGGGCATTACTCAAAACACATTAATCAGTATGCTAAAAACAATCAATAAAGATGGTATAATCAATCTTTATATAGCCAATAGTAATACTCAAATCTTATTTTTAACACCTCGAGAAGACAATAGAACTATCAATTTAATCGCTTCAAACATCATTAAACAAAACGATTTAAAACTTCAAAAAATAACTGATTTAATATCATTTATTGAAAATGATAAAATATGTAGAAACAAACAACTCCTCTCCTATTTTGATGAAATTTATAAAGAAGAGTGCGGTATTTGTGATGTATGTATTTCCAAAAAAAAGAGTCTCAAAACAATAAATTTAAACGAATTATCTTCACTAATTATTCAACTTTTAAAAGCGAATAACGAATTATCATCCAAAGAAATTGTAAAACTACTATCTTCAGAAGAATCAGAAGTTTTATTTTGTTTGCAAATACTTTTAGAAAAAAATATATTAGGTGTAACTTCGCAAAATAAATATATCATTAACTAACTTATGAAAGATTTACGTATCGTTTTTATGGGAACTCCAGAATTTGCAGTTTCAATATTAAAAGGACTACTTGATGCAAATTTTAACATTGTTGGAGTATTGACTGCTCCAGACAGACCTGCTGGAAGAGGACGTAAAATACATCAATCTGCAGTAAAGAAATTTGCTGTAAATAATAATTTGACCGTTTTACAGCCTACAAATCTTAAAAACAAAGACTTTCAACAAGAATTAGAAAATCTAAATGCTAATTTACAAATAGTTGTTGCCTTTAGAATGCTCCCAAAATTAGTGTGGAATATGCCTAAATATGGTACTTTTAATCTTCACGCTTCATTACTTCCAGAATATAGAGGTGCTGCGCCCATAAATTGGGCTATTATAAATGGAGAAACAAAAACAGGTGTTACCACTTTTTTTATTGATGATAAAATTGATACAGGAGAAATAATTTTACAAAAAGAAACTGATATAGTACCTAACGAAACAGTTGGAGAACTTCACGACAGACTTATGTATATTGGTTCAAAACTTGTAAATAAAACAGTAGAGTTAATTGCTAATGACAATGTAACAACACAAAAACAACCTGAACGAGAAGAAAAATCTGCACCAAAAATTCATACAGAAACCTGTAAAATTGATTGGAATGACACATTAAACAATATATATAATAAAATAAGAGGTTTAAATCCATATCCTGCAGCGTGGACAACCCTAAAAAATGGAGATGATGAAATCCTTGCAAAAATTTACGATGTAAAAAAAGAAATTGAACAGCATCACTACAAAAGTGGAAAAATAATCACATCAAAAAATACATTACGAGTTGCCGTTACAAACGGTTACCTTATTATTGATAGTTTAAAACTAGCAGGTAAGCGTAAAATGGATGTAAAAAGTCTCCTAAATGGTTATTCGTTTAATGAGAATTCATTCTTTCTATAAGCCCTATTTTTAAAGGGTTTGGCGTTTTTTAAGTTAAAATTGATGTGGTTATTAACAATTTAGCCACATTTATTAACAAATTAAGGTTTTTTTGGCTTTAAAATTTGCACAATCCCTTATTGCCACTATATTTGTTAGGCTTTAATTAGCAAATTAATGTTTAACCAATAATTAAATTAAAAATTATGAACAAATCAGAATTAGTTGATGCAATCGCAGCAGACGCAGGAATTTCAAAAGCAGTTGCAAAGTCAGCGTTAGATTCAGTAACTTCAAATGTAACAAAGGCTCTTAAAAAAGGAGATAAAGTATCATTAGTAGGATGGGGAACTTGGTCAGTATCTAAAAGAGCTGCAAGAACAGGAAGAAATCCACAAACAGGAGCTGCAATTCAAATCAAAGCTAAAAATGTAGTGAAATTTAAAGCAGGAGCTGGTTTAAGCGACTCTGTAAATTAATAAAATAAGAATTAACCCTTATTTTAAAAACTCTCTTTATTTAAAGAGAGTTTTTTTTATTCAGAAATTTTACATACATTTACTGCACAACAACACAACATAACTCAACAACAATGACTGAACTACACCCCATAAAAGGTAGGTTGCTTGTTGCAGAACCATCAATATTAAATGACAAATCATTTAATAGGTCTGTAATTTTGCTAACTGAGCACAACAAAACTGGCTCGGTAGGATTTATAATGAATAAACCTACCAATTTTTCTGTAAACGATTTAGTACCAGAAATAAACTGTGATTTTAAAGTTTATAACGGAGGACCTGTTTCTCAAGAAAACCTTTATTTTATCCACAATGTACCTCATTTAATTCCAAATAGTATAAAAATTACGACAGGAATATATTGGAGAGGAGATTTTGATGCTGTCTCTTCACTTTTAAAAAGTAAAAAAATAAATCAAAGTGATATTCGATTTTTCTTAGGATATTCTGGATGGGAAGCAAATCAACTTAAATCAGAATTAGAAGATGATTCTTCTTGGTTAGTTATCGAAAATAGATATTCTAACATCTTAACTACCAATAAATTTATGTGGAAACAAAAATTAATGGAAATTGGTGGGAAATATCGTATTTGGGCTAACGCACCGAAAAACCCATCATTAAATTAGGCGTATTCATTACGTATTAAATCTAATAGTTCATTGCCTATTTCGGTTTTATACTCTTTTTTCCTGTAATTTGTTATAGGCTGAAGGTCTAATACACTATTGGTTATAAAAAGTTCATCGGCTTTTTGTAATTCAAATGGTGAAATAATTCGTTCTTCAATGGTATACTCCGTTTTTTTACTAATTAATTCTATCAATTTTTTTCGAATAATTCCTTTTATACATCCACATTCAACACTTGGAGTCACAATTTTGTTGTCAAAAACAAGAAATATATTACCATGAATGGCTTCTACCAAATTCTTGTTTTCATCAACCAGTAAACACGTATCAAATTCATTTTCAGATGCATAAACACTTGCTACAACATTTAAAATACGATTCGTAGTCTTAAGTGTAGATAAAAAACCTGAATACACATAAAAATCTTTAAACAAGTCAACAGTGTATTTTTCTTTTATAGTAACGTTAAGTGGTGATGCTTCAATAACAAAATTTATATCATTTGTTGATGGATTATACAAACCTCCATCACCTCTATAAATAGTCATCCTTATTCTAGAATTTATTTCTAAATTATTTGATTTTGCAGTTACTAAAATTTGATTTTCAAAAAATTCTAACGTAAAATCACTTGGTATTTCCATACGTAAAATACGCATTGAAGCCATTAATCTAAAATAATGTTCTTCTGAAAATACTATTTTAGAATCAACTATTTTAAGTGTATCAAACACGCCATCACCATATTTAAACGCTCTGTTTTCACTGTTAAAAATCAATTCGTTATCCGATACTAAATTGCCGTTAAAATTTATCATTTTTGTAAAAAATTATTGTGCAAAGTTAACTAAAAAAGCACTGAATCATCAGTGCTTTTCTATTAGTTTTATTGATTTGTTTTAACCTTAAAAAACGACCAAAACTATTATTAAATTTTCACAATTTTAGCATCTAATTATTAAACTGATATTTTTTGAACTATTTTTATCGTAAAAAAAATTATCATATTTATTGATTAAGCACCTATGCGTTGCTTTAATTCTCCTATTTGATTTTCCCATAACATTTTAGATTCTTCAACCTCATCTTCTTCAGCAAAATCAGTAACAATTAATGAAACATCTTTAGTTAATTCATCTACTTGAATTCTAAATTCAAAAAAAGAACTATCATCCTCACTTTCAGTCCATTTAAAACGGATTTTTGAATCCATCTTTTTTGTTATCATTTTTGCTTCTTCCTCTGCTCCATCCCAAATAAATGTGAACATTTTACCTCTTGAATTCACATTATCAGCAAACCATTCTGACAATCCAGAAGGAGTAGCAAAGTATTGATACAGCATCTTTGGTGATGCATGTATAGGAAACTCTATTTCGTATTTTATTTTATTTGTCATAGTCAACTATTAAAAAGCACAATATAAGGATTTTTTTTTCAAATGAAATAGAAAAAAAAACATAAAAATTTAAAGCAAATTTAGTTGTCATAAATTATATTTATTTTATATTTGCAACCGCTAAAAGGCGTGGTAGCTCAGTTGGTTAGAGCGTCGGATTCATAACCCGGAGGTCTGCAGTTCAATTCTGCATCACGCTACTTATTAAACCCTTGATTTTCAAGGGTTTTTTTATTCTACTAATTCTTGGTTGATGCCTTTAATATGCTCTCTAATATATTTTGAAATGAATTCTTCCGTAAAAAAATCACTCCCAACTAATTTTTCTGATTTTAATAGTTTTTGAATATCTATTTTTAAATACGCATTTAGCATCGGTTTTGAAATTGACTTATAACTATAATGCCATGGCTCGTAATTAAATCCTTTCCGACTACTCTCATTCGTATAAACAAGATAAAAACCAAACCTATTTGCATTTTCATCCATCCAGTTTTTTAATTTTTCATAAACTGCATTTTTAGTAAAATTAGCTGCTATTAAAACATCTTTAGGTTCAGCTTTGTTGCCATCAATAATATCTATATCTGTTCCCCAATGATGCCGAGAAGTTCCCGGAATTGTTGAATACTCAATTATTTTACGAATACTTTGTGTTGGTGTTAATCCGTCTGCTGTAAACCTTTTGAACTTTCGTGTCCATATTCTTTTTTGATGTTCAAAACTTCTATAACTTGACACAATTTTAATATCAATATCGTCTTTTTTTGCTGCAGATTGCATTTTTACAAAAGCTTCATACGCCTCTTTTTGTAGTTTATAATCTTTCCCGTAAAAAACGACATTAGATTTACCTATTAATTCGTTTTTAGAATAAGGTATATCTTTTGAATTTAATCCAAAAAAAATCAAGAAAAGAGTAACTAGTTTTTTAAGCATCTTTTATAATTGTTTATACATTATATAATGCAATCCTATATATTGAATATCAAATTTAGAACCTTTTGTTTTAAAATTCAATCGTTTATAAAAATTTAGTGCATCAATTCGAGCGTTGCACCATAAAACGGTTGCTCTTCTTTCCTTTAATATTATTTCTGCTCTTTTAATTAATAATTTTCCAAATCCTTTTTGTTGATGATTTTCAAGTGTAGCCATACCTCTTAATCTATATTGTACTCCTTCAAAGTGAGGGCAATTATTTTGCATAAAAGTTGCCACACTCACCAATTTAGTATCATTAAAGGCTCCTAAATGAAAGGTGTTTTCATCAAAATCTCCTTCTGTTTTTTCTGATAGAGGACTATTTTTTCGCAAAATTTGTTTTCTTATTTGATATGTATCTTCAGCACTTATATATTTTACTTCAATCATAAAAAATAACCCGTTGTGCATTATAAATTAGATTAAAAAAGTTACTCATTTCAACTGAAAAGTTGTATATTTAATTGAATTTCAAACATTTAAACACATGAGTAACTTTAAAGCAAATTACAACAAAATTTTA
>CAMZLV010000120.1 GCA_947311835.1 uncultured Lutibacter sp.
TAAAATCAATAATTCACGAATTGTTGTGGTTTTTAAAAGGCGATACAAACATCAAATATTTACAAGAAAATGGCGTAAAAATTTGGGATGCTTGGGCTGATGAAAATGGCGACTTAGGACCTATTTACGGTCATCAATGGCGCAATTGGAATAGTGATGAAATTGACCAAATAACAGAAGTTATAAACACCATAAAAACAAATCCAGACAGTAGAAGAATGCTTGTTTCCGCTTGGAATCCTAGTGTAATGCCTGACACTTCTGTGTCTTTTTCTGAAAATGTAGCCAATAACAAAGCCGCACTTCCTCCATGCCATGCGTTTTTTCAATTTTATGTTGCAAATGGAAAATTATCGTGTCAATTATACCAACGAAGTGCCGATATTTTTTTAGGCGTTCCGTTTAACATTGCATCTTATGCGCTACTTGTTTTAATGATTGCTCAAGTTTGTGATTTAGAACCAGGAGAATTTGTCCACACATTTGGTGATGCACATATTTACAAAAACCATAAAGAACAAATAGAATTACAATTATCAAGAGATACAAGATCATTGCCAACCATGAAATTAAATAAAAATATTAAAAATATTTTTGATTTTACTTATGAAGATTTTGAATTGACAAATTACAATCCTCATCCGTTGATTAGAGGAAAAGTATCTGTTTAAAACTAAATTTGTATTTTTGTTTAAATTCTAACTATTTTGAAGCCAAAAGAACTCATAAAAATTTTAGGTTATACACCTAAAAATAATACTTCAGGAATATTTTATAAAAATTATTCCAACTACGCTATAGAAGTAGATTTTGAGAAAAATCAATTCCATTTTGGTGGAAAAATCAATTTTGGCGATTCTAAAAAGACCATTCAAAACATAACAAAGCCAGAAGATTGGGTAGTGTTTGAATGTGTAAATAGATTGCTCGAAAAAGGTTATCAACCTCAAAATATTACTTTAGAAAAAACTTGGAAAACAGGACATGGAACAAGCGGACGTTTAGATATATTGGTTACTCGTGCTAACAGAGATGCCTATCTAATGATTGAATGTAAAACTTGGGGAACGGAATTTGACAAGGAATTTAAAAATTTAGAAAAAAACGGAGGTCAACTTTTTACCTATTTTCAGCAAGATAAAAATGCAGAAATTTTAATGCTTTACGCTTCTGAATTAGACGGAAATAAGGTTAAATTCAAAAATGAAATTGTAAAAATTGAAGAAGATTACAGACAAACAGCCAATGTAAAAGACTTCTTTGAAAGATGGAACAAACTACCTAAAACAAACGGTGTTTTTGATAGTTGGGCAACAAGTTATGAATTTCAAAGTAAAGCCTTAACAAAAAAAGATTTAAAAGTCTTAAAACAAGAAGATAGCAGTTTTATTTTTAACCGTTTTTTAGAAATATTAAGACACAATGTAGTTTCAGACAAACCAAATGCATTCAATAAAATTTTCACACTTTTCCTATGTAAAATTGTAGATGAAGATAGAAATGATGATGAACAACTACACTTTCAATGGATTGAAGGAGAAGATGACCACATTTCTTTTCAAAAAAGATTAACAGACCTTTACAATAGAGGAATGCTTGAACTTTTGGAGAAAAAAGTAACAGACGTAAGTGATAAAGAATTTGACAAACAATTTGAACAAGTTGCAGACCAATACAAAGAGAAATTTAAAGATATTTTAACCGAAATACGTTTAAAAAAGAATAATGAATTTGCAATTAAGGAAGTTTATGATGATGAATCTTTTCAAGAAAATGCAAAAGTTGTAAAGGAAGTTGTTGAGTTGCTTCAAGTATATCAAATTAGATATAATTATCGTCAGCAATTTTTAAGTGACTTCTTTGAATTATTATTAACTACAGGTTTAAAGCAAGAATCAGGTCAGTTTTTTACACCTGTACCCATTGCTCGTTTTATTATAAAAAGTTTACCTTTTCAAGAAATAACTAAGCAAAAGATTGAAAAAGGAAACAAAAAAGATTTATTGCCTACAATAATAGATTATGCCGCAGGAAGTGGACATTTTATTACGGAAGCAATGGAAGAAGTCCAGAAATTTGTTGATAAAACAAATCCTAAAGACTACAGCCCAAGCACAAAAAAAGCGTTAGACAGTTGGCAAAGAGACCAATTTGCTTGGGCAGAAGAATACGTTTACGGAATTGAAAAAGACTATCGTTTAGTAAAAACGGCAAAAGTAAGTTGTTATTTGCACGGAGATGGTTTAGCAAAAGTAATTCACGGAGATGGTTTAGGCGATTTTGAAACTTCTACAGAATTTAAAGATTTACTAAAAGAAACCGACAAAACCTATCCACAAGACAATAAACAATTTGATATTGTCATTTCAAATCCACCGTATTCTGTTTCGGCTTTTAAAGGATTGATGAATGATGAAAAGGCAAACAAAGGTTTTGAATTATACAACCGATTAACCGACCAAAGTAGTGAGATAGAATGTTTGTTTATTGAAAGAACCAAACAACTACTTAAAGATGGTGGTGTTGCAGGAATTATTTTACCAAGCAGTATTTTAAGCAACACAGGATTGTATACTGAAACAAGAGAAATCATTTTAAAGTATTTTGATATTTTGGCAATTGCCGAAATGGGTTCCAATACCTTTATGGCAACAGGAACAAATACCGTTACCTTGTTCTTAAAACGTAGAAATAATGCCGATTGGCTAAACATTAAAGCATCTGTAAGCAAAATATTTGCAAATTTGCAAGACAATACCGTTAATGGCATTGAAAAACCTGTAAGCAAGTATCTAACCAAAGTTTGGGAAGAGGTAACTTTTGAAAATTACAAAACCTTATTACAGAAAACACCTAACGAAACCATAAAAAAACACGAAATATACCAAGAGTACAGTAAAAAAATAAAGGCAAAAAATGAAGCCGAAAAATTAGATAAAATTTTAACTATTGAAGCCGAAAAATTATTGTATTTCATCATTTCGTTACCTCAAAAAATAGTGTTGGTAAAAACAGGCGATAAAAAAGAAGAAAAACGATTTTTAGGCTACGAATTTAGCAACCGTAGAGGAAGCGAAGGCATACACCCAATACAAAGAGGAAAAACCATTGACGACTGTACCAAATTATATGATGCAGAAACCTTTACCAACCCAGAAAAAGCAAGTACCTATATATACAAAGCCTTTGCCGAAAACAATTTTGACTTAACAATACCTGAAAATTTACAAAAGAACATTAGTTATCAAAATTTAGTGGATTTAATGACTTTTGATAGAAGTGATTTTGAAAAAAATATTTCACTTTCGGTTAAAAAAAAAGTGAAGATTGAGAGTAAATGGGATATTGTAAAAATTAGCGGAATTGCAAAAGAAATTATTAATGGTAGCACACCTTCTAAACAAGATTATAGATTTTGGGATAGTAATGATATCCCTTGGTTAACTATTCCAGATTTTCCTGATAGAGGATTAAAATTATACAAAACCCCAAAATTTACATCTAAATATTCTTTAGATAAAAAGAGAATACGAATTGTTCCTAAAAAAAGTGTATTAATTAGTTGTACTGCTACTATTGGAAAAGTTGCAATTAATGAAATAGATTTATCAACTAACCAACAGATTAATGCAATAGTTTGTAATGATAAAATCATTCCATATTATCTTGGTATTTTTTTAAGCATTTATGGCTATAATCTAATAAATTTAACATCAAACTCAGGCGTTCAACACGTTAATCTACAAATGCTTAGTAATTTCAAAATCCCGCTACCACCAAAAGAAATACAACAAAAAATAGTTTCAGAAATTGAAGTTTTAGAAAAACAAGAGGAAAAGGCAAAAAAGGAAAGAGCAAGGTATAAAGAGGATATTGAAACTTATATAACTACATCATTAAAGAGGGTATCAAATTCTGAAAAACTAGAAAACACAACTACTTTAATAACAAAAGGCTCTTCACCAACTTGGCAAGGAATACATTACACACAAAAAAGAGAAGTTCTTTTTGTTACAAGTGAAAATGTTAGAGAAGGTTTTTTAGATTTTTCAAATAAAAAATATTTAGAGGCGAAATTTAATAAGATACAAAAGCGTTCAATACTCAAAAAGAATGATGTTTTGATTAATATTGTTGGTGCTTCTATAGGTCGTTCAGCAATTTATAATTTAAATGAAAATGCTAACATTAATCAAGCTGTAGCTTTAATTAGATGTGATTCTAGTGTGTTAAACTTTCATTTTTTAAATTACTTTTTAAATACTAAAAATACAATTGTACAATATTCTTTAATGAAAAAAGAAGTTGCAAGAGCAAATCTTAGTTTACAGAATGTTGCTGATATCAAAATCCCACTTCCACCAATTTCCGAGCAAAAAAAGATAGTAGCCCAAATAGAAAAGATTGAAACTAAAATAACGGAATTAGAAACTAAAATTAGCACCATTCCACAACAGAAAGAAGCAATATTAAAAAAATACTTAGCATAAAAAATGACACCAGAACAACACGAACTTTACGAAAATGCACGAAAACGCGTAAGACAAAAAAGACGGTTATACATTCACTTTGTAGTATTTGTTGTTGGTTCTGGATTTTTATTTGTTATAGATAGAATACTTAAAGTTGGCGACAATTTCCTGCAAGATTGGTTTATTTATGCCAGTTTATTATGGTTTTTCTTTTGGGTTTTGCATTTTATAAATGTATTTATTACCAAGCGTTTTATGGGAAAAGATTGGGAACGAAAACAAACTGAAAAACTCGTTTTAAAACAAGAAAAAAGCATCGAAAAAATTAAAAAAAGGCTAGAAAAAGAATCACAGTTTATTGCCGAAAGTCAGTTTCAAAAAGAATTGAAAAGAAAAACAATTTCGAAACCAAAACAAACTGTCACCATTATTGCTGCTATTGCCAATGATAATGCACTCGGAAAAGATAATAAGTTGATTTGGCATTTATCTGCTGATTTAAAACGATTTAAAGCCACAACTACAGGTCATCATATAATAATGGGACGCAATACTTTTGAATCTATCGGAAGACCATTGCCAAACAGAACAACAATAATCATAACACGAAATCCTACTTTTAAAGCAGATGGTTGTATTGTTGTTAATTCTATTGAAGAAGCGTTAGATGCATCAAAAGAAGATGCTACGCCTTTTATAATAGGAGGCGCTCAAATCTATAAGCAAATGATAAACTCAGTTGACAAACTTGATATTACCGAAGTACATCATTCTTTTGAAGCAGATGCTTTTTTCCCTACTATTGATAAAACAATTTGGAAAGAAACTAGCAGACAAAACTTTAATGCTGATGAAAAAAATCAGTATAATTATAGTTTTGTAACGTATGAAAAACGTTAAGTTAATTTTTTTATTTCCTAAATTATTTGGCTTAAAAATACGCTCTATTTGATATCGATTTCATAAGGCATTAACATTTGAATACCTTTTAACTGCGACATATTTTTCACTTCTTGATACACTTTATAGTTCGTTTTACCTAACTCATCTTTAAGTATATTTTCTTTTATACTTGCAAAAGGAAAGTTTTTAAACGCATCTTCAAAATCCTTTTTAAATCTTGGATAACTTGTAGTTCTATAATCAGTAATACTTGCTTGTTCGGCAGCATATTCAATAGCGTCATTAAGACCTCCTAATTCATCAACCAAACCTTTATCAATCGCCTCTTTACCAGTCCAAACTCGCCCTTGAGCAACAGCATCAACCTCTTCAAAAGTCATATTACGTCCTGCAGCAACACGATTGACAAACGTTGTGTACACTTGCTCTACTCCTTCTTTTGTAACATCATAAAACGCTTTGGTCATTGGTTCATAAGCAGAATAGCCTATCGAATTTTTATTAGTAGCAACTTGCTCAGCATTTATACCAATATTCCCTACCAATTCACTAAAATTTGGAATTACTCCAAAAACACCTATAGAACCTGTTATTGTTGTAGGTTCTGCATAGATTTTATCAGCATTACAAGCAATATAGTAACCACCAGAAGCAGCCAAATTTCCCATAGAAACTATTAACGGTTTTTCTTCTTTTAAGATTTCCAATTCGCGCCAAATTAAATCAGCAGTTAAAGCAGCACCTCCAGGAGAATTAACTCGCAATACAACGGCTTTTATTTTATCATTTTTTTTGATTTTCCGAATAGCATTAATCATACTTTCTTGACCAATATATGTTTCATCTCCTTTTCCATACATTATAGTTCCTTGTGCATATAATATTGCTATTTTATCAGATGCTGTAGATTTTATTCTTCCTTTTCCAGTAGCAATGTAATCTTCTAATTTTACAATGTTTAAATCATCTCCTGCAAGTGATTCTAATACATTTTCATACTGATCAATATAAATAGCGCCATCTAACATTCCGTTTTTAACAGCTAATTCAGAATTTCGAGCCAATAAATCATCAGCAATAAAATTTAAATCTTCTACTGATTTATTTCTACTTACAGCAACATCTTCAATAAATTCATTCCAAATAGAGTGTAAAAATGAAGATATTTGCTCACGATTGGCATCACTCATTTTATTATCAAGATATCCTTCAACAGCACTTTTATATTTTCCGTGTCGAATAACTTCCATTTTTACGCCATATTTATCTTGAAAATCTTTAAAAAATAATCGTTCACTTGATAAACCTTTAAAGTCAACGCCTCCATAAGGAGTAACATAAATAGAGTCAGCAACTGAACTTAAATAATAATTTTTTTGCGTATAAAAATCAGCATACGCAGTAATGAATTTTCTTGACTCTTTAAATTCAACCAATTTATTTCTAACTGCTTGCATTTGTGCAATACCTGCATTTACGGTTAAGTTTTTTATACTTATTCCGCTAATTTTATCATCATTTTTAGCATTTTCAATGGCATTTAACACTTTACTTAATTGAAATTTATGCTCTTTAAACAATTCATCGAAAGGACTATCAGATTTTGGTACATAATCAATTACAGGATCTTCAAAATTAATTTCTAATACAGAGTTATCCTCAACCGATACTTTTTTATCACCATCAATTGCTGATGCAATAACACCAATAAAAACAAAACCAAAAATTGTTACTAAAATTAATGCCAAAGTTGTTCCTAAGCAACTCGCTAATACCTTTTTAAAAAAGTTCATAAAAAAATGTTTATAAATTGAGTTGCAAATATACACTTTTCAATTTTACATTTCTTTTCTTTGTATTCGCAAAATGAAAATAGTACGAACAACATATTTATCACTAGGAACAAATCAAGGTAATAAACTGCAAAATTTGCAAGATGCCATTGATTTAATAGGAGATACTGTTGGTGCTATTGAAAAGATATCATCCGTTTACAAAACCAAATCTTGGGGTTTTGAAGGTGCTGATTTCTATAACATATGCGCTAAAATTTCTACGAATTTGAATCCCGAAAAATTGATTCAAGTTTTATTAGAAATTGAAAATACACTTGGAAGAAAACGAACAAACAGCAAAACCTATAGTTCTAGAAATATTGATATTGATATTTTATTTTTTGACGATGAAATTATCTTCTCACCAAATTTAATTGTACCGCATCCAAGGATGTTAGCGCGCAAATTTGTAATGGTTCCTTTAACCGAAATTGCGCCTGACTATAAGCATCCTATAGAAAAACAAACCATTTTGATGTGTTTGCAAAACTGTGATGATAAAAACACCATAGAAAAATTAGACTTAAAAATTATCCGTCCTATTGCCTTGTTTGAAAAGTACAATTTTATTGCTATTGAAGGAAATATTGGTGCTGGAAAAACCTCGTTAGCCAAAATGATTGGCGATGATTATAACGCTAAATTGGTATTAGAGCGCTTTGCTGACAATCCTTTTTTACCAAAATATTATAAAGATATGGAGCGTTATGCGTTTCCGTTAGAAATGAGTTTTTTGGCAGATAGATACAATCAATTATCAGAAGATTTGGCGCAATTTGACTTGTTTAAAAGTTTTATAGTTTCTGATTATTATATTTTTAAGTCGCTTATTTTTGCTCAAGTTTCACTTCACAAAGATGAATATGCCTTGTATCGCAAGATTTTTGATGTGATGTATAACGAGATTTCAAAACCTAATTTATACGTATATTTGTATCAAAATACCGAACGATTATTACAAAACATTAAAAAGCGAGGAAGAGAATACGAGCAAAATATCGAGCCTGAATATTTAGAAAAAATTCATTCAGGATATTCAACTTTTATCAAATCAGAAGAAAACTTAAACACGTTAATTATTGATGTTTCGAACTTAGATTTTGTGAATAATCCTGAAGATTATAGAACGGTGATTAATCAAATTTCGGAATATAAGAGTTAATCTTTAAGAAAAACTCCGTTCTCGATACAATTTTTATTCGTTTCAATCATAAAAACCACTCGAACTGACGTTTTTTACTCACAAAAAAACTAGTAAACAACAGAAGTATCAACCAAATACAGACTGACACAAAACAATTATTCTTTCAACTCTAATTTTTCAGCAAAATAATCACAAAAATCGCGCATTGTTGCACTCATTTTATCATCATTGGTAGCACGTTCAAAAGTGGAAGCCATAGAAACTAAGGTTTGATGAAAAAACTGTTTCATATCATCTAAAGGCATATCTTTTGTCCATAAATCAACCTTTAGCGTGTCTTTTTTGTTATGATCCCAAACGGAAATCATCAGCGCCTTTGCTTCTGATTCTTTTATATCGCCATCTTCTGCACTCCAATGAATTTCTTCTGGAATTTTATTGTCGTCAAGTCCTATTTTAAATTCTATTTTTGATGTTTGCTTTACTGCCATTTCTATTTTGATTGTATGATTTGCTACCGTCTTGGTTTGTATTTTGATTTTTTATAAATCTCTTCTGGTTTTTTGATAATTAGTTGTTGCAAAGTTACGTCATTATTTTTCATATACGAACGTATAATTTGCCAACCAACCCAAACACCAATTTTTCCTGGAGATTCTTTGTCAGATTCTAAGTAAAATTTAGAAAAAGGTGCATTATCTAAAAAACGTGTATTTAGTTTAGCGTCACTGCTATATAACAATTCTTTTTCTATAAAATATTTCCAAATCTCAATTTCATTTTCTTTCGTCCATTCTAATTTTTCTTTAGAATATCCTATTTTTAAATCATCAGAAACTGAAGGTAAAAACGCATCTAAAAGGTATAAATACTTCCCTTTGTTAATCATTTTTTCTAAAAAAGTTCTGTTTTTAAATTTTGGATAACTTTGAGTAATAATATCATTGGCTACATCAACTACAATTCGTTCTTTTTTGTAATTTTCTGATAAATAATTTGGGAAACTTTTATATACAATATTGTTTTTACCAAGATACATATCCAACGAAACGAACAACAAACTATCAGCATAAATTACAGGAAAATCGTAATCGAGATTAGATATATAAGTGATTACATTAGGCGCTTTAAAACTAGGATTGTAATATTTAATATGTTTAAATAAATCTATTAAATTCTGTTTTACATCACTAAAATCACCAAAAACACTATCTGACTGTTGAAACAAAAATTGCTCGTCTTTGTCATTTATTCGTTTCAATGAAATGCTATCTGCAACATTACCAATCATATATGCGTATTCCTTTTTTAGTTTCTGTAAGTCGCTAGAAGACGTTTTATAGAATTTTTTTTCAAATCTATCAACTTTAAAATCGACTTCTACATTAGAAACATCAATTTTATTTTTAGAAGTATCATCACATCCAAAAAACAAAACTAAAACCAATAAAAAACCAATGATTCGTACCATATATTTTTGTTATATTTACATTCGATTATAATAACGTACAAAAATACTAAATAGTTTGTCATGAATTCTGAAAAAGTAATAAATCATATTGTAAAATGGTTAAAAGAATATGCAACAAATGCTAATATAAAAGGATTTGTAATTGGGATATCTGGAGGTATTGACTCTGCGCTTACCTCAACGCTTTGTGCCAAAACAGGTTTAGATTTATTGTGCTTAGAAATGCCAATTCACCAAGCCGACAATCAAGTAAGCAGAGCCAAAAATCATATCAAATGGTTGCAAGACAATTTTAAAAATGTAGCCGTTAAAACGGTTGAACTAACTCCTGTTTTTGATGCGTTGGTTTCTTCTTTTCCTGCTGTTGACAATGAAGAAGAGCGTTTTATGGCTTTGGCAAATACGCGCGCTAGACTACGAATGACTTCACTGTATTACTTTGCTGCTTTGCACGGTTATCTCGTTGCAGGAACTGGTAATAAAGTAGAAGATTTTGGTGTTGGATTTTATACAAAATACGGAGATGGAGGCGTTGATTTAAGTCCGATTGCTGATTTATTAAAAACAGAAGTGTACAATCTTGCTGCTTTTTTAAACGTAAACAAAGAAATTTTAGAAGCTGCTCCAACTGATGGTCTTTGGGGAGATGACAGAACGGACGAAGATCAAATTGGCGCTTCATATCCTGAACTAGAATGGGCAATGAAAATGGTTGAAGAAGGTAAAAACAGTGCTGATTTTGAAGGACGACAATTAGAAGTCTTCAAAATTTACAAACGTTTTAACACAGCCAACAAACATAAAATGCTGCCAATTCCTGTTTGTGAAATACCGAATGAATTGAAGAGTTAAATTTATAAACGTATACTAAAAACTATCTAAATTACTCTGTTTAACTGCGTAAAGAGCTTCTTTTTTAAATTTGTATAATCAATTATTTCGCTTAAAATAGTGTCGTTATTATCTTCTATTTTAATATCTTTAGATAAAGAGGAAATTTTTTGATCAATCAAAATCCTTCTAAGATTAAAAATAGTATCAGTAACCATTTTAGGGATTTCTAATTCAACATCTTTAACAAAAATATCTCTGCGTTTCCAATCGCTTAAGGCATATTTTTCATCATCCATTAAAATATTAGTTACCAAAGTTGCAATTTCAACATTTTGATGATTAATAAACGCGTCAATACTTATATTTTCTTCTTGATTTAATTGGTTTATTATATTGTAATACACTTTACGAAACAGTTCGTTTGAAAATTCCATTTCATCTTCTTGCAACTCCAAATAAATTTCTTTTGCTACTAAATTGGTGTAAAATTCTTTCTTTTTGGCATCAATTGTTTCATCTGAAACATCAATAAAATCGGTAGATTTATTACCGTAAAGTAGTAAAATTTTTATAATTTCTCTTTCGTACTTTTCAAGTTCGTTTACTTTTTCTAATTGTGATGTTTTTTCTAAAACAGGTGCTGTTGGACGTGCTTGTGTACTGCTTTTTGATGCCTCTCGTTGCGTTTTTTTAAATATCTGAGCCAATTCGCTAAATAATACGGCTTCTGATATCTGCATAATTCTAGCACACTCTTGAATATAGACTTCTTTTTGTATTCTGTCAGGAATTTTTGAAATACTCACAACAATATCACGAATTAATCCTGCTTTTTTTATTGGATCATTCTTCGCCTCTTCCATCAATAAAGAGACTTTAAAATTAATAAAATCTTGAGCGTTTTTGGCTAAATAATCTTTTAACTCATCGGTAGAAACACGTTTAGAGAAACTATCTGGATCATCACCATCAGGAAACATCAAAACTTTTACGTTCATTCCTTGCTCTAATATCAAATCAATTCCTCTAAGTGAAGCTCTAATTCCTGCAGCATCACCATCAAAAAGAATGGTAATATTTTGTGTCAAACGACTTACTAATCGTATTTGATCTGAAGTCAACGCAGTTCCAGATGAGGCTACAACATTGGCAACTCCATTTTGATGAAATGAAATTACATCAGTATAACCTTCTACCAAAAAACAATTATCTTCTTTGGCTATTGACTGTTTTGCATGGTAAATTCCGTATAAAATTTTGCTTTTATGGTAAATATCACTTTCAGGTGAATTAAGGTATTTTGCTATTTTTTTTTCAGTCGATAATGTACGCCCTCCAAAGCCTAAAATTCGTCCGCTCATACTATGAATCGGAAACAAAACACGGCTTTTAAAACGATCAAACTTACGTGTTTCATTAACAATAGTCAAACCTGTTTTTTCAAGAAAATCTAATTCATATCCTTTTTTGAGTGCTTCATCTGTAAAGGCTGACCAATCATCTAAACCGTAACCTAATTCAAATTTTTTGATAGTTTCATCAGTAAAACCACGTTCTTTAAAATAGGATAATCCAATAGCTTTTCCTTTTGGATGATTTAATAAAATATCATGATAATAGTCACGTGCAAATTCGGAAACTAAATACAGACTTTCTCGCTCACTTGCCTTTTCTTTCTGCTCGTCAGTTTGTTCGGTTTCTTCTATTTCAATATTGTATTTTTTTGCTAAAAACCGAATGGCTTCAGGATAGGAATAATGCTCATGCTCCATCAAAAAAGAAATTGCATTTCCTCCTTTTCCTGTAGAAAAATCTTTCCAAATTTGTTTTACTGGCGACACCATAAATGATGGTGATTTTTCATCAGAAAACGGACTTAAACCTTTGAAATTACTTCCTGCTTTTTTTAATTGTACAAATTCACCAATAACCTCCTCTACACGAGCAGCTTCAAAAACGCGGTCAATGGTATTTCTTGAAATCATTTTATTAGAATGAAGGTTCGTTTATTGATGATATTGTATTACGAAACTGCTTTTAATTTATTTAACGTTGTTTTTAAAATTTTATCTTCAGCATATTTTTTTGTAATGTGAAGTTTTTTAGTTTCAGTTCCTGGTAATTCAAACATAGCGTCTGTTAAAACAGCTTCACAAAGTGAACGCAATCCTCTTGCGCCTAACTTATATTCAACTGCTTTATCAACAATGTATTGCAACGCTTTATCGTTAATAGAAAATTCGATACCATCCATATCAAATAGTTTTTGATATTGTTTGATAATTGAATTTTTAGGCTCAGTTAAAATGGATTTTAAAGTTGCAGCATCTAACGGATTCATATGTGTAAGAACTGGCAAACGACCAATAATTTCTGGTATTAAACCAAAGGATTTCAAATCAGTTGGTAGTATATATTGTAATAAATTATCTTCATTTATTTTATCTTCACTTATAGATGCACTATAACCAACGGCTTGTCTGTTTAATCGTTTGCTAATAACTCTATCAATTCCTGAGAATGCACCTCCTGCAACAAATAAAATATTTTTAGTGTCAACTTCTATAAATTTTTGATCAGGATGTTTTCTTCCTCCTTGTGGCGGAACATTAACAACAGTTCCTTCTAACAATTTCAACAAACCTTGTTGCACTCCTTCTCCTGACACATCACGTGTGATTGAAGGATTATCACCTTTTCGAGCTATTTTATCAATTTCATCAATAAAAACGATTCCTCTTTGGGCTTTTTCCACATCATAATCTGCTGCTTGTAACAATCGTGTGAGTAATGATTCTACATCTTCACCTACATATCCTGCTTCTGTCAAAACTGTAGCGTCAACTATGGCAAAAGGTACATTTAGCATTCGTGCAATGGTTTTGGCAATTAAGGTTTTTCCTGTACCAGTTTCACCAACAATAATAATATTACTTTTCTCTATTTCAATCTCCTCTTCATCTTCTTTGGTGTTTTTTTGTAATAATCTTTTATAGTGATTATATACAGCAACTGCCATTACGCGTTTTGCATCGGTTTGACCAATCATATATTGATCTATAAACGATTTAATTTCTAATGGTTTTTTAAGGATT
This sequence comes from uncultured Lutibacter sp., assembly GCA_947311835.1. Classification (GTDB taxonomy): domain Bacteria; phylum Bacteroidota; class Bacteroidia; order Flavobacteriales; family Flavobacteriaceae; genus Urechidicola. The sequence continues at coordinate 13,755 of CAMZLV010000120.1, forward strand.
AATTCAGAAGACAAAGCATTTGATTTTACTCCTACTACTTCTTCTACAACTATACCGTGCGCCTGTTCTATACATTTATCGCATATATGCGCATCTAAACCTGCAATTAATAAATCGGTTTCTTCTTTTTTTCGTCCACAAAACGAACATTCTAATGTTTCTCTTTTTGCCATTTCTTATTTTCTTTTGCCATTACAAATGAGGCTTGCAATTAAGCAAACACAATCATTTATAAAATTGATACAGTCGTTTTTAACTATAATGGTGCTTATTTTCGCTCTAATATTTCATCAATCATACCGTATTTTTTTGCCTCATCAGCCTTCATCCAATAATCACGATCTGAATCATTATGAACTTTTTCTATGGTTTGTCCTGAATGTTTTGCGATAATTTCGTACAATTCATCTTTTAATTTCAATATTTCACGCGCAGTAATTTCAATATCACTTGCTTGTCCTGATGCTCCTCCTAAAGGTTGGTGAATCATAATTCGAGAATGTGGTAATGCTGATCGTTTTCCTTTTTCTCCTGCACACATTAGCACTGCTCCCATTGAGGCTGCCATACCTGTACAAATTGTTGCTACATCTGGTTTTATAAACTGCATTGTATCGTAAATTCCAAGTCCAGCATAAACACCTCCTCCAGGAGAATTAATATAAATTGATATGTCTTTGGCGTTATCTACACTTTCTAAAAACAATAATTGTGCTTGTATAATATTTGCTACATAATCATCAATAGCGCTTCCTAAAAAGATAATTCTATCCATCATTAAACGTGAAAAAACATCCATTTGCGTAATGTTCATTTGACGTTCTTCCATAATATAAGGAGTTACATTACTTACGATTTTATCGTAATACATGCTGTTTATTCCGTGATGTTTTGTTGCGAACTTTTTAAATTCTTTTCCGTAATCCATTTGAATTCTTTTAAAATAATTAGAGTGTAAAGATAAGAACAATTCGTTAATTATAAGTTTCTTTATTCAGTTTGATGCTTAATTAAGCATCATTTAGATGAAAAACAGAAAAAAACGCCTTGATTTCTCAAGGCGTTTTCAATTTTTTAGTTAAAATTTATATTTTATTTATACACTTCTTTTACAAAGTCATCATAAGTTACTTTTTTGGTTTTAAACGTCATTTTTTCTTTATAAAAATCTAACAATTTAGAACTCAATAATTGATCTTGTAAACGTTTTGCTTCTTCTTGGTTTCCTAAAATTCTATTGGCAATATCGTCCAATTCTTTTTCTTCAGGATTCATGTTTCCAAACTGAGCCATTTGATCTTTTATATATCCTTTAGCATAGTCTCTTAACTCTTCATAAGTAACCTGTAAATTATTGTCTTTAATTATTTGCCCTTCTATTAATTGGTATCGCAATCCTTTTTCAGATTTGTTAAACTCTTCTGCTGCTTGATCTTCTGTCAATGGATTTTCTCCTGCAACTGCTAACCATTTTTTTAAGAAATCGGCTGGTAAATCAAATTTAGTATTGTCAATTAAATACTCTGTAATTGCATTTAACAATTGTTGATCTGCTTGAGATTGGAATTGCTTTTCAGCATCTTCTTTTATTTTTTCTCTTAATTCTGTTACTGACTTTACAACATCTTTACCAAAAATTTTATCAAATAAATCTTGGTCTAAATCTGCTAATTCAGTAATTGTAATATCTTCAACAGTAAAGGTTAATGGTATATCTAAACCGTGAATTTCATCATGAGTTAAGCCTGTTGCTCCCATTAATTTATGGTCGTCATCAAATAAACCTTTTGTATTTACTTCGATTACATCTCCAACTTTTTTACCAATAAATTTCTTTTGGTTTGCTTTTTCTTTGATAGAATCAAACGTAAAACTGTGCTTTTTTTCTATTTCTTTTTCTTCGTTTACAAAGGTTCCTGTAATATTTACACCTTCTTCTATCGTATCTTTGGCTGACATTTTACCAAAACGTTGTTGCAGGTTTTTAACTTCTTTGTCTAATAACGCATCTTCAGCAACAATATCGTATTGTGTAACTTTCTTTTTAGTATCTAAATTCACCTCAAATTGTGGCGCTAAACCTAATTCAAATTCAAATGAATAATCTTTTTCATCCCAAGAAAAATTTTCTTGAACTTTAGGAATAGGATTTCCTAAAATATCTAATTTTTCTTCAGTTAAAAACTTGTTTAATGAATCTTGAATCAATTTATTCACCTCATCAATCATTACAGATTTACCGTATTGTTTTTTTACCATTCCTAAAGGCACATGCCCTTTTCTAAAACCAGGAATATTTGCTTTTTTTGAATAATCTTTTAATACTTCTGTCACTTTTTCTTGATAATCTGCTTCAGAAATTTCAATTTTCACAACTGCATTTAACGCATCAATACTTTCTTTGGTAATGTTCATTTGATTTTATTTTATATAAATCTTAATTATTATAAGCAATTACCTCTCAATAATTGCGGATGCAAAATTAGTGCTTTTTTCTTTTTTGACAAAGCATAACTAATTCAAATTCACTATTTTTTCTTTTCCTTTAAAAACGAGTAAAGTACTGACTGTAAAAATGATAACAAAATACTAAATAGTAGTGCTATCCAAAATCCGCTTACTGCAAATCCGTCAATAAAATAATCGGCAATTAAGATGATTACTGCATTTATCACAAAAAGGAATAATCCCAAACTTACTATAGTTGCAGGAAATGTAAAAAATACCAATAATGGCTTAACGGTAACACGCAATAATCCTAACACAATTGCTACTATTATTGCAGATGATGGCGATGCCAATGTAACTCCAGGCAACAGGTAAGCCAATGCAACTACTGCTAAGGCTGTAAAAACTATTTTTAAAATGATTTTCATATTTTTTTATTTTATAATTATGTGTTCTTGATACAATTTTTGTTCATTTCAATCACAAAAACCACTCGAACTAACGAAAACTCATCAACGAATACTATGCCAAACCGTTATTTATGTAAAAAACTGACAAGTTCGTCATAAAACTGTGTAGGATTTTCTGCATGAAGCCAATGTCCTGCATTTTTGACAGTTACAATTTTTGATTTTTGAAAATGCGCTTCAATTAATGATTCATCATTTTCGCTTATATATCCTGAGTTTTCGCCTTTTAAAAATAGCGTATTTCCATCAAATTGAGAAAATGGCGGTAAACTCACTACAATTTCTTCGTAATTTTCAACTAATGAATCTAAATTAAAGCGAAATTTATATCCTTCTTTGCCGTTTCGAGTAACATTTTTCATTAAAAACTGTCGAATACCATAGTCTGAAATATGATTTTCAAGAACTTTTTCAATCTCATTTCTTGATTTCTGAACTGTAAAATCAATTTCTTGTAAGGCTGCTAATATTTCATGATGATGCGGAGGATAAAAACGTGGAGAAATATCTGCAACCATCAATTTATCAACTTTTTCAGGATAAGTTACAGCAAAAAGCATCGCTACTTTTCCGCCCATAGAATGCCCTAACAAATTAACTTTATCAAGATTGTGATAGTTTAAATAATCCAACAAATCTTGAGTAAGTAACTCTAAATCAAACTCATCTGAATGAAAACTACGTCCGTGATTTCGTTGGTCAATTAAATGTACTTCATAGTTTTTAGCAAGTCTATTGCCAATAGTCTTCCAATTATCGCCCATTCCTAAAAAACCATGGAGAATTAAAAATGGTTTGCCATTCCCTAAAATTCGTGCGTGTACTAATTCCATTTTTTATTGATGTAATTATGCCTGTAATCTATATAGATACATATTTACCACATTTTCCAATCCTAAGTAAAGTGATTCTGCAATTAATGCATGTCCAATAGAAACTTCGTCTAAATAAGGCATGTTTTTCGCAAAAAACTCAATATTTTTTAAGCTTAAGTCGTGTCCTGCATTTACTTTCATACCCAATTTGTGCGCTAATTCTGAAGACTCAATATAAGGCTTAATAGCGTCCTTATTGCCTTTTTCATATTCAGATGCAAAAGCTTCTGTATATAATTCTATTCTATCAGTCCCTGTTTTTACTGCATTTTCTATCATTTTCAAATCTGGATCAATAAAAATAGATGTTCTGATGTTATTTCGCTTAAATTCAGAAATTACTTCTGCTAAAAACGATTGGTTTTTAACGGTATCCCATCCTGCGTTTGAGGTAATTGCATCAATGGCATCAGGAACTAAAGTAACTTGTGTCGGTTTTACATCTAATACTAAATCAATAAATTTTTTAATAGGATTTCCTTCAATATTATACTCCGTTTTTATAGTTGGCACCAAATCATATGCGTCTTGATAACGAATATGACGCTCGTCAGGTCTAGGATGAATGGTAATTCCTTGCGCTCCAAATTCTTGAATTCTCACAGAAGCCTCAACTACGCTTGGCGTATTTCCTCCTCTTGAGTTACGCAAAGTTGCTATTTTATTTATATTTACACTTAATTTTGTCATCAGTAAAAAAAATTTTTACAAAGGTAATCTATAAATTTGATTGTGTTATACTGATTGCTCTTTTTTGATTTATCAACTCAAAATCACAATTCATAGTTTCAATTTCGTAAATTTGCAGCAATGAAAATATCAGAATATATTTCAAACGACGTTAAAGCGTTGACTTTAAACA
>CAMZLV010000121.1 GCA_947311835.1 uncultured Lutibacter sp.
GCTGGTTGTTGGTTGTTAGTTGCTGGTTGTTGGTTGTTAGTTGCTGGTTGTTGGTTGTTAGTTGCTGGTTGTTGGTTGTTGGTTGCTGGTTGTTGGTTGTTGGTTGAAATATTGAATTAATCTTTATAAAACTCAATAGCTTTTCTAACATTTTTATGTTGCTCTAATAATTTAGTTGCTAATTTTTCATCTATTTCAAGCTCGTCCATCAGCATTTTTACGCCTCTTTTTGTTAGTTTATCATTAGATAGTTGCATATCTACCATTTTGTTTCCTAATACTTTACCTAACTTAATCATTACAGAAGTCGATATCATATTTAGTACTAATTTTTGAGCCGTTCCTGCTTTCATTCTCGTGCTTCCAGTTACAAATTCTGGACCGACAATTAATTCGATTGGATAATCAACTTCTTGCGCCAAAGGTGTAGTTGTATTACATGTTATACAAGCCGTAACGATTTCCATTTTTTTGGCTTCTTTAACTCCTCCAATAACGTAAGGTGTAGTTCCTGAAGCTGCTATACCAATAAGAACATCTTTATTAGAAATATCATAGTTTAATAAATCTTTTATTGCTAAAGTTGTATTATCCTCTGCGTTTTCAACCGCTTTTCGTAATGCGCCATCTCCTCCTGCTATAAGACCAATAACCATCTCATCTGACACTCCAAACGTTGGAGGACATTCAGATGCATCAAGAACTCCTAATCTTCCGCTAGTTCCTGCTCCTATATAAAATAAGCGACCACCATCTTTCATTTTAATTACAATTACATCTACTAATTTTTGGATAACTGGAATTGCTTTTTCAACTGCAAAGGCTATTGTTTTATCTTCATTATTAATATTCATTAGCAATTCTGATGTATCCATCTTTTCTAAATCACTATATTTTGAAGGCTGTTCGGTTGTAAGTAACGGTTTTTTCATTTATCTTTTTTTAATGATTAGTAACCCAATTATTGTAAGCGTAGCATTGACAGCAATATTCATAAACCCAAAATCAAAGTTGTAAGTGTTTTTTAAATAGGAACCTAGAAAATAAGTCGATATTGGTGCTAATACACAAATTATAGGAACTAATTTGTCTTTTATATTAATTTTGGTAAACATTCCAAATAAATAAAGACCTAAGAGCGGTCCGTAGGTGAATCCTGCAATTTTAAATATCAGAGAAATTACATCGCCTTTACTACTTGAAAACAGCATTATTATTACAAATATAACTATTGAAAAACCGACTAAAACCTTGTTTTTAATCTTTGTCATTTCATCACTTGATTTGTTAGAAATATCTAAAAAATCATAGGTAAATGAAGTTGTTAATGCAGTTAATGCAGAATCTACACTTGAAAATGATGCTGCAATAATTCCTAATAAAAAACTAATTCCTGCTATTTGCCCTAAATAATTTAGAGCCAAATTTGGAAATAAATTATCAGTTTCTAAAATTTTTCCATTCTCTCCAAATTGCAATGTTATATTATGTTTTTCAGCATAGATATAAAGTAAAACACCTAATCCTAAAAAAAGAAATTGAGTAATTGCTAATATTAAACTATAAACTAATGAATTTTTTTGCGCATCCCATTGATTCTTACAAGTTAATGTTTTTTGCATCATATTTTGATCTAATCCTATCATTGCGATGGTTATTAAAATTCCTGCTACAAATTGTTTGTAAAAATTATTTCCTGATTTATTATCCCAATTAAATATTTTAAAATACTTGTGATTTATAACTTCATTTACAGAATCAGTAAATGATAAATTTAAGGAAGTAATTATAGCATAAATAGTAACTATTGCGCCTAAAATTAAAAAAAACGTTTGCATCGTATCTGTCCAAACGATTGTTTTTATTCCTGATTTATTTGTGTATAGCCAAACTAATAATAATATAATAATTACAGTAATAAAAAAGGGAATGTGAAACGCATCAAAAAAGGCAAATTGCAAAACTTTAGCTGCTAATAATAATCGTAATGCTGCACCAAAAGATTGTGATACTAGAAAGAATAAAGAGCCTGTTTTATACGATTTTACGCCATATCGTTCTTTTAAATATCCGTAAATTGAAACCAATTTAAGTTTATAGTACAATGGAATCAGTACAAATGTGATAAAAAGATAACCAACTACGTTTCCTAAAATAAATTGAAAGAAATAGAAATTATTATTTCCTACCATTCCTGGAACTGACACAAAGGTAACACCTGATAATGCTGCACCAACCATTCCAAATGCTACTAAAAACCATGGTGATTTTCTATCGCCTGTAAAAAAGGATTCATCGCTACCATTTTTAGAAGTAAAATAGGATATAAGCATTAATAGCGCGAAATAAACAACAATAACAAAAAAGACTAAAGTAGTATTCATTTTATAAATTATTAAACATGTGATATTCCTGATGATATTTAAATAGTATCATCAAAATTTTAGGCTAAAAAAAGTAAAACAGTATCGTATATGACTATGTTTATAGTCTTTTTTTTCATGCAACTTAACTTGTATAATTGTAGTAAGTTAGGGCAACTTGATTGTTGCCCTAACATTAAAATAAAATTAATCTAAAAACAAACTTTTATTAATTTGTTGGGTTTGAAGGTGTATTTGTATTATTATCTCTTTCAGAATTTGGGTAAGGATAATAATTTCTATTTCTTTCAGCGTTCGCATCTGTAGCTCCAGGTCTTCCAAATCTTCTTGTATCTTCTAGTGACAAACCTGTTAAATACAACTCGATACGTCTATTTTTATAGATTTCATCTAATATTGCATCTTGAGTCATTGCTCCTGCGTACATTGGCAAATTAGCGCCTAAACCATAAACATCTGTAGTTTTTGTCAATACGTTGTCTAATGCTGTAACGGCATCAGCAAGCATATTTTGTCTTGCGTATACTTCTGCTTTTATTAACATCATTTCTCCTGGTAAATAAACTGGAATTTCATCTAAATTGTCAGACCAAAATCCTATCAATTGAAAATCAGAAGGAGCTGCTTCAGTAACATAAAAAGGGAGTCTTTGATCTGTTGGGTCTGGCAATAAAGATGCTGGTAATCCAAAATTTAAATCTCTTGCTTGTGTTACGTTTTGTGAACCAAACCAAAATGCTAATGGATTTGGTACTGCTGCATCATATTCCCAAACTGACATTGCTGCTAAGTCTACATTATTTGCAGCATCTAGCGCATCAGCATAATTTCCTGCCATTAGATTAAAACGTGCTAATAGCGCATTTACTGAATTTTTTATATCTACAGATGTAAAAACTCCTGCTGTAATTTGTGTAGAAACTCCTGCGTCAAGATATCCTTTTGCTGTAGTTAAATCAGCAATGGCATTATTTAAAACTCCTGCTCTATCAACAAACGGAGCGTTGTCTATAATTTCTAAAGGAATGCTTTCAAAAAACTGTATTAATGTTCCATGAGCCATTGCTCTATAAAACAAAGCGTATGCTTTAAGTGTATTAGCAGCATCTGCATCTGCTGTTGCTCCATCAGCAGCATCTATAATTGTAGTTGCTTCTTTTTTACACAACATGGCATTGGTCCAAATATTACTAAGAATACCGTTTCCACCACTCACATCATTTCCTCCTAAAAGAATTTCATTTTCATCTAAGTTTCCAGGATTTAATAATCTTAATTCGTTGGTATTTAAACCTGAAAGGTGAACTGAATTGTATATTATACCATTTCTATCTGTACTCCATCTTTGTTGAATACCATTTACTAAGGCAATTAAATTGTCTGTACTTGATGTTACATCAGGTTCTAATGTAGAATTTGGGTCCAATATTTCTTTATCACAAGACGATACAAATCCCATAAAAACTACAAGTGTTATTATTTTTATTATGTTTTTCATTGTTTTTAATTAAAAGTTAGTACTTAGTGATAAAGCAAATGTTTTAGGAATTGGAACGTTTCCAAAATTCACTGATCTTAATAAATTAGATTGTCCTCCTGCATTTGTTTCTGGATCATAACTAAAGAATTTATCAAATGAAATAAGGTTTCTTCCAATAAATGAAATTTTTACATCTTTAAGGTTATCATTAAATAAAGAAGGCCATTTATAACTTACAGATACTTCTCTTAACTTAACAAAAGAACCGTCTTCCATTCTAAACTCTTGAATTGGGTAAATACCTGCAATATATCCTCTTGGAAGTGTTCCTGCTAATTCTTGCTCTGCTATTCTACCTAAACCAACACCTTGTCGTGTTCTTTTATCAGCATCAAAGATATCAAATCCTTGTACGGCTTCCCATAGCATAGAAAATGAAAAACTTTTATAATCAAAATCTGTTCCTATACCTAAAATATAATCAGGATTTGGATCTCCAATTATTTTTCTAAGCATATCTCCTGTTGGCTGTCCATTTATATCTCTCATTGGTAATCCTGTTACAGGATCTCCTCTTTCTGGTTGTGGCACACCTTCAGCAACTCCATTGGTTGATGGTCCTGTTAAAATTAAGTTACCATTATCATCTTTAGCAAAATAAGTACCATAAAATACACCTAAAGGCGCTCCTTCTTTAACTACTGGCGGTGCTCCTGCAACGTTTGCAATGGTAATATCTCCTCCTATAGTTTTTAAAACTTTATTTTTATTCGTACTAAAGTTTACATTGAAATTCCATTTAAAATCATCTGTTTTAACTGGTGTAAAACTTGAGTAAATTTCAATACCACGATTTTCCATTGTACCAACATTTTCTGTTCTTGATGAACCTCCAATTGATGGTGCAACTACGCGCTCTACAATTAAATCTTCAATATTTTGCTTGTAATAAGAGAATAATAATGATGCTCTATTATTAAAGAATCTTAATTCTGTACCAACTTCAAATTCTTTTGTTCTTTCTGGAACTAAATCTTCATTTCCTAATCTAGTATTTTGCTGTAAAGTTGAACTTCCTAAGAAATCACTAGAATTGTATGAGCCAAATCTTTCAAAAGGAGAAATCGCTGTTAAATTCCCTGCTTCTCCATACGATGCTCTTATACGTGCAGAGTTTATAAAACTTCCATCTTTCCAATAATCAGTATTAGAAAGTACGTAAGACCCTGATACTTTTGGATAAAAGTTAGATCTGTTTTTTACATCAAAATTTGTTGCCCCATCAACTCTACCTGCAACAGTTAAAAATAATTCATCTTTTATAGATACTGTTTCTTGTAAAAAGAAACCATATATTTCTAACTTTGTATCTATTGGATTTAATTGTAAAGGAATACTTGCATTATTTGCTGCATCTAAGCCTCTTCCTTGTGTACCGTCATATTCTAATTTACTAGATTGAAAACTGTATCCAACAGTAGTTCTAGAGTTTATAACTTCGCTAAAATCAGTATCGTAACTTGCATTTATATCATAATTCCAGTTAAATATTTTTGCTTTAGCATTTCCTATATATCCATCATTATAATATGCTGGATTTACATTAGCATAAGGATAAACTGGTATTAAAATATTTCCTTCTTGCGTATAACTATCAACTCCAATTATTTGGTCTATAGTAAATTTATCTGTTGGTTTAATTCTAAGATGTAAATTTGGGATAAAACGTTTTACATCTTGTGTAATCTTAAATTCTTCAATAATTGTTAACGGATTTACTCTTGTTCTTTCAACAGCCAATAAATTACCATTTCCGTCTCTTCGTGTAATATCAAAATTATTATTCGTGATATTCATTGAGTTTATAGGACTCCAAAATACGTTACCATCTGGTTTTTCATCTGATGTGCTTTTTGCGAAATACACTCCTAAATCATACGACATCCAGTCTGTTACTTTATGACTAAAATTTAATCGAGTTGAAAATCTATTGAATTTTGTATTTTTAATAATTCCTTCGTTACTTAACGAACCTACTGATGCTGAATAATTTACTTTTTCATTTCCTCCTCTTGCTGAAATAAAATTATCTAAACCGTAACCAATTTGAAATATTTGGTCTTGGTAGTCATATCGTGTAGTTGTAAATTTATCAGTAGATAAATATCTAAAAGGCGTTAAAGAATTATCTGCAGGATTGAATCCGAAAATAGGCCATAAACGTCCTGTTAAAGTACTATTTGGTATTGTTTGATACTCTTCTCCTCGTAAGTTTAAGTCTAATCTCTTTCTTAACTCACTTGAATTAAACGTTGTTTTAAAATAAAACTCTGTTTTGTCTCCTGCTAAATCTTTTCCTTTTTTAGTAGTAATAATCACAACACCATTAGATGCACGAGAACCGTAAATTGCTGCTGCTGCTGCACCATTTAATATATTAATGCTTTCTATATCATTCGGATTAATATCTACCATTCTATTTTGTCCTGGAGAAGCATCTCCTGAATTCACATTTAAATTGGTAACATTCGTTGTTAAATTACTCGTTACTACTCCATCAATCACATATAATGGTTCAGATGAACCTTTGATTGTACTTGGTCCACGTAATCTTATAGAAAATCCTCCTGCTGGATCTCCAGAATTTTGTGTAATCTGCGCTCCTGGAACTTTTCCTTGAAGTGTAGATGATATACTTACTGGTGATGATTTTACAATAACATCTGCTTTTACAGTTGTAATCGCATTTCCTAATTTTTTTCTAGACTGTGTTAGCGAAGATCCTATTACAATTACTTCATCTAAACCTGTAGAGTCTTCTTCTAATTTAATGTTAATCTGTTGATTTTCTCCTGTTAATTTAACAATAACAGTTTTAAATCCTAGATAACTAAAACTAAGTGATTTTCCTTCTACATTACTAGCATCAATGGAATAACTTCCATCAAAGTCAGTCACACTACCATTAGTTGTACCAACAACAATTACGTTTACTCCAGGCAATGGTGTTTCACCATCCTGTTCTGTTACTTTACCTGAAATATTAATTGATTGTGCAAATGTACTTTGAACAACAAAAAATAGTAGGAAAGCAAATAAAATATTATACTTTTTTTTCATACGAATAGGTTTAATTTATAAATTTAAGTTCTCAAATTTATAATTTTAAATGTTAGTGTGCAAAAAATAACAGCAAATATTTAAAATAACAATGTTTTATATTTTGTTTTGCTGTTATTTATATTGTTTTTTCACAAACTATTACAGCAAGTTTATTACTACTTAATACTTCAAAACTCTTTTGTTTTATTTCCGCATAAGATAACGTTAACACAAACCATTAAAAAAACATAGACTGTCTAAAGTCTATTTTTAAAAATTTATATCAGTTAGTACTCAATTAACCTTCAAAATATTTATTTTTGTCTTTTAATTAAAAAAAACATTACACTTTAATAAAGAATGAAAAAATACTTAATAGCATTAATTATATTAACTCTTTCAATCGCAAGTTGTGAAAAAGATGATTTTTGCATTGACGCTACAACGCCAAATCTGGTTATAAGACTTTATGACATTAACAACCCTTTGAACTATAAAACTGCAAGTCATCTATATATTTGGGCTGAAGGTAAAGATACGTTAGTTAACTACAAAGATGTATCGTTAGATTCTATAGCCTTACCGCTTGACCCTTCACAAGACTTTACGACATACCATTTGTCTTCTAATGATACGGAAGATACCATCACTATAAATTACATGCGAAATGAAATTTTTGTTTCTCGATCTTGTGGTTATAAATACAATTTTAACAACCTCAACATATCAGGAGTCACAAACAACTGGATTTTAAACACGCAAACAACCAACCAAACTGTAGATAATGAAACAGAACATATTAAAATTTTGCATTAGCATTTTATTGATTACTGTTTCATTTGCAGTAAACGCTCAAGAAACTGCAGTAAAAGACAGCATTACATTAAAAGACAAATACGGTCTTAGATTAGGAATCGATATCAGCAAACCAATAATTACAATCTTTAATAACAATATTAAAGGCGTTGAAATTGTTGCTGATTATAGAATTACTAAAAATATTTATGCTGCAACAGAACTTGGTTTTTACGATAGAAACACACAAGAAGATTATATAACATTTAACAGTAAAGGAAGTTATTTAAAAATTGGAGGTAATCTAAATTTATACCAAAATTGGGGAAATATGAGCAATGAAGTGTATTTAGGTTTGCGATATGGTTTTAGCAATTTTTCTCAAACGTTAAACTCATACAGCGCCAACTTTAATGGCACCTATTTTGATTCAGAATTAATTACTCCTAACCAAAAACATGATGGTTTAACAGCACATTGGACAGAATTTATTGTTGGTTTAAAGGTGGAAATTCTTGACAATCTATACTTAGGATCAAGTATCAGTTTAAAAAAGATGATAAAACAAACACAACCTGACAATTTTAAAAATTTATACATTCCAGGATTTGAACGTGTATATTTAAACAATACAGGTTTTAGTTTTAACTATACCGTTTCGTACCTAATTCCTTTATACAAAAAAAACAAATAACAATATGAAAGCAATACCAAGCGTAGATTTATCTGATTTTTTATCAGATGATAATAATAGAAAACAACAATTTGTAAACCAAATAGGAAAAGCTTACGAAGAAATTGGTTTTGTTGCATTAAAAGGTCATTTTTTAAACGATGAGTTAATCACAAGTTTATACCAAGAAATTAAGAATTTTTTCGAATTACCTTTAGACACAAAAAAGAAATATGAAATAGAAGGAATTGGAGGTCAAAGAGGTTATACATCTTTCGGAAAAGAACACGCCAAAGGAAAAAAAGAAGGTGATTTAAAAGAATTTTGGCACTTTGGACAATATGTCACTAAAGAATCTAAATATAAAGATGAATATCCTGATAATGTAATTGTTAGTGAACTTCCTGAATTTAACGAAATAGGAAAAATCACCTATCAAATGCTAGAAAAAACAGCAAAATACGTGCTTCGTGCTTTAGCTTTACACCTAAATTTAGAAGAAACTTATTTTGATAATTTTATTAAGGATGGAAACTCTATATTAAGACCAATCCATTATCCGCCAATCACATCAGAACCAAAAAATGCAGTAAGAGCTGCAGCACATGGAGACATTAACTTAATCACGCTTTTAATGGGAGCACAAGGCAAAGGATTACAAGTTCAAAACCATCATGGAGAATGGCTTGATGCAATTGCCGAACCAGACGAATTAATGATTAATGTTGGCGATATGCTTTCAAGACATACCAACAATAAATTAAAATCAACCATACATAGAGTTGTTAATCCTCCTAAAGAATTATGGGGAACTTCTCGTTATTCAATACCATTTTTTATGCATCCTGTTAGTGATATGAAATTAGATGTTTTAGAGAGTTGCATAGATGCTAACAATCCAAAACAATTTGATGATATTACAGCAGGAGATTATCTAAATGAACGTCTTGTTGAACTTGGATTGATAAAAGAGTAATCTGTTGTAGATTAACGGTTGTTTGCTAACAACCCAAAACGAACAGCGAAAAACGAACAATAATGGATTTACAAGACCAACTTAAAAATTTATTTCCAGATCACAAACCTTCTGAAATAGAAAAAAAAACAGCTTCTTCTACCAAAATTTGGATGCAAGAAGAACCTATTATTTGTAAATACGAAAAACGCAAAGGCAAACCAATAACTATACTTGAAGGTTATACAGGTGCAACAGCCGATTTTAAAAAATTGGCTAAAGAATTAAAAACAACTCTTAGTGTTGGTGGAAGTTTTAAAGATGATAAAATTATCATTCAAGGTGATTACAGAGTTAAAATAATGGAAATCCTCAAAGAAAAAGGCTTTAAAGTAAAACGCGTAGGAGGATAAACTACTTAAACATTCTTCTTTTCAACTACTATAAATTTACACAATTAAATCCAAATTGTGCGAAGTAAAATATACTGTTTATGAACTTAATAAATCATATAAAAAATCAAACAAATTTTTCTGAAAAAAGTATTACAAACACGGTAAAACTTTTAAATGAAGACAGTACAATCCCTTTTATTTCACGTTATCGAAAAGAAATGACGGGAAACTTAGACGAAGTAGAAATTGGACTTATCGTTAAACTCAAAAAAGAATTTGACACCTTTCAAAAAAGAAAAGAAACAATACTGAAAGCCTTAGAAGAACAAGATGTTTTAACTGCTGATTTAAAAGATAAAATAAACAGAAGTAAAACTTTGCAAGAGGTTGAAGATATCTATTTACCTTACAAAAAGAAACGAAAAACCAAAGCAGAAACTGCACGCAAAAACGGTTTAGAACCTTTGGCAAAAATAATTATGGCGCAACGAAGTGAAAACATAGAATATATCGCTTCTCAATACCTCAATAACGAAATAATCAACGAAGATATAGCAATAGAAGGCGCAGGATTTATTATTGCTGAATGGATTAATGAAAACATCAGTATTAGGAATAGATTGAGACGAATTTATGAACGCTCTGCAATTATATTGACAAAAGTTACGGCAAAAACAAAAAAATTAGAACAACATAGTTCTGACTACGAAAAAGCACAAAAATTTAAAGACTATTTTGATTGGTCAGAAAGTTTAAATCGCTGTCCTTCTCACAGATTACTAGCTATGCTACGAGCAGAAAACGAAGGTTTTATAAAAATAAAAGTTGAAATTGATAAAAATGATGCTTTAGATACTATAGATCAACGAATAATTAAAAATAATAGTTCTTCACAAGAATACTTAGAACGTTTTATTGAAGATGCATACAAGCGTCTCCTCGCTCCTGCTCTATCAAATGAAATTTTACAAAAAGCAAAAGAAAAAGCTGATACAACTGCCATTGAAGTTTTTGCTAAAAACCTAAAACAACTACTCTTAGGCGCACCTCTTGGCGAAAAAAATGTATTGGCAATTGATCCAGGATTTAGAACTGGTTGTAAAGTTGTGTGCTTAGATAAAAATGGGAACTTTAAAAAATATGAAACTATTTTTCCACATGCTCCACAAAACAATAAAGAACAAGCAACCAAAATCATAACTGATTTAGTTAAAAAATACGCTATCGAATTTATTGCTATTGGAGATGGCACAGCCTCAAGAGAAACTGAAGAACTTGTAAAAAATATACAATTTGATTCTGAAATCGGTGTTTTTGTTGTTTCAGAAGCAGGAGCATCTATCTATTCTGCCTCAAAGATTGCTCGTGAAGAATTTCCAAACCAAGATGTGACAGTTAGAGGTGCAATTTCTATTGGAAGAAGGTTGCAAGATCCTTTAGCCGAATTGGTAAAAATTGACGCTAAATCTATTGGTGTAGGACAATACCAACACGATGTTGACCAAACCAAATTAAATGACGAACTAGACAATGTAGTATCTAATTGTGTAAATTTAGTTGGTGTAAATATAAATACTGCAAGTAAATCACTACTAACTTCGGTTTCTGGAATCGGAGAAAAATTAGCCGAAAATATAGTTTTATATCGTAATAAAAACGGTGCATTCACATCAAGAAACGCAATAAAAAAAGTACCTAGATTAGGTGCAAAAGCATACGAACAAAGTGCTGGTTTTTTACGTATCAAAGATGGCGAAAATCCTTTGGA
>CAMZLV010000122.1 GCA_947311835.1 uncultured Lutibacter sp.
ACATAAATCATTGGCAGGTGGTAAATAGTTTACGTTAATAGTCAAATTTCCTGTTTCTTGATAGTCTAAAGCACTGTAATACGCTCCTGCATTTATCCAATATTGTGTTCCAGCAACTACATCTAATACTACTGTTTCTGTTACTCCGTTTGGTCCATCATCAGCGCGATCGACACAAGTAAAATTACCACAACTTCCAGTATATACTCCTAATTCTACATCAAAATCAGTAGCAGTAACATCAATAGTAATTTCACCATCATAATCAGGTGTAAAAGTGTACCAAACACCATCATTCATACCGTCTTCACAACCTGAAGGTGCAATAAATCCATCATTATTATCGGTACCATTCATTATTTGTGTATTGGTATAGCCGTTAGGGTCTATTACGATTGCATCTTCACAAGCATCGTTGTGAGGTCCGTATTTAAATGTATATTTTCTAAATTTTACATAATCATTATATTCTGAAGGCATTATTGAATTATTAGGTGTGGTTGTACTAATGGTAGCAGAACTTCCCGGAGTAACACTCATAAAGTTATCACCGCTGGTTCCTGCATTTAAACCTATGGAAGCACCTATTTCGCCTCCTGTTTCTTCTACCTCAACACCAGCGTAATACATTCCTATATCATTAGAGGATTCATGAAGATAAAGTTTAAAAGTAACGGTACTTCCAGCATGCCACCAAGATAAGTCACGCCATTCTATTGCAAAATATCTATTGGGTGAAGTTCCCCATAATTCTGTACGTATTTCGGCATTATCTGCTGATCTAAAGTATAAATCATCCCAAAGAGGTGCAATAATATCGGTAGTATTAGTGGCAGTTCCCTCTAATTCATTTCCACCAAATACATCATTTCCTGTAAAAGTAATAGCACCATTTACACCAATCGTTAAGGATGAATACGTAGTTCCTGCGTACTCAAAATCAAAACCTATAGCAACATTAGTGATTTCACCTCCATCAGAATTTGTGTTTTCTAAAATAATGTCTCCACCATATAGAAATATGTACTCCCCAATGTATGATTCTGAGAACGTGTAATACTCTGAAATATGTTGAGCAAAAAGATTTATGCTAACAATACTGATTAAAAATAATAATACTTTTTTTTTCATAATAATAATGTGTTAAATTTTACACAAAATTATTGTTTAACACAAGAC
Source organism: uncultured Lutibacter sp. (assembly GCA_947311835.1). Classification (GTDB taxonomy): domain Bacteria; phylum Bacteroidota; class Bacteroidia; order Flavobacteriales; family Flavobacteriaceae; genus Urechidicola. Next base: position 1,180 of record CAMZLV010000122.1, read on the forward strand.
TATAACTAATCCTTTAGTGGTGAATTCAATCACCCTAAAGGGTGATTTTTTAAAACCTCTTTACTATAACTTACTTATTTTAAGGCTATAGCTATTTAAATTGTTGTTGAAGTAATTTTTTGAAGTGCTTGCACACGATTTTTTACATCTAATTTTGAATAGATGTGAGATATATGTGTTTTAATCGTATTATTTGAAATAAACATTTTATCAGCAATTTGAGAATTGGACAATCCTAAAGAAATGTGTTCTAAAACTTCTATTTCACGTTTTGACAATTCAAACTCAGCAAACTTATCTACCAAGTCTTGCTCTATAAATAAATTGTTTTTTTTCACCTTTAACTCATTAATTTGTAAAAGATAATTTTGAAGTTGCGTGTTTTTATGATTTAACTCTAAATCTTTATTTTTCTGATAAACATAGAAGAATAAAAGAATAGTAAAAATCAAAAACAAAGCTATTAATATACTTATAATAAAATTTTTTCGATTTTGCTTGGCTTTTTTTTCGCTTGATAATTTTTCACTTGCTAATTTTTGTATTTTTTTATCTTTTTCATATATCCCATAAGCAATTTGAGTACTTATGATACTTTTTTGAGATGCTAAATTAATAATACTATCATGAAAAATTGTAGCCAATTCATGAGTTTTTAATGCTTTTTTATAATCTCCTATTTGCTTATAATAGGTTGTAAGAGCCTTATAACCTAGCATTATTGTTTCTTTAGACTTTATAATTTTAGCCTTCTTTAAACCTTTAGTAATGTTTTCATATGCGAATTTGAATTTCCTTGTTTCAATTTGATTTATACCAATATTAATCAAACTTTTACTCAAATATCTAGTATTATTATAATGCTGTAAATCAGGAATAGCCTTATTAAAATAATCTGACGAAAGTAAAAAATCTCCTTTTTTTTGATACAGCAGACCAAACAAATAATATTTTATGGCAGTACTCTCATTATGTTTGTTTTTTAATGAAATAGCAAGTGATTTATCAAAATAGTAAAAAGCAGAATCATACTGTTTTTTATTTAGAAACACTTCCCCAACATTAGCAAAACCATATTCTTGTCCTCTAGAATTTTTTATAAGAGTTTCAATAACCAGTGCTTTTTTCAAATAAAACAACGCCTTATCATACTGTTCTGTATTTAGAAAAACATTTCCAATTCCATTCAAAGAAATTGTTATTCCACGTTTATTATCAGTCTTTTCTGCAATTTTTAAAGCTTTAAAGTAGTTGTCAAAAGCTTCTTTTTCAAGATTTAATTTTCTATAAGTAACACCTAAACTGTTTAAACATTTAGAAATATAATAATCATCTCCATATCTTTCAAGATATGTCAGCGCTCTTTTGTGATATTGTATTGATTTTAAATAATCTTGTTCATAACGAGCAGTAATTCCCTTTCTATTATAACAAATACCAATACCTTTTATGTAAAATAATTTTTTTGACTCTTCTAAAGCTTCTTCTAAAATATCTTTTCTAATTTCATGCTGTTTTATAGATTTTTTATATAGATAAATAAGCGTATCCACTTTTTTAAAATTGTCTGGCTGAACTTTAAATATAGTATAAATACT
>CAMZLV010000123.1 GCA_947311835.1 uncultured Lutibacter sp.
ACAAATGGCTACCAAATATGGTGTTGCCATAGATATGCCTGCAGGACCAAGCGAATTGTTGGTGATGGCAGATAGTACTGCAAATGCCTCATATATCGCTTCAGATTTGTTAAGTCAAGCAGAACACGGTACAGATAGTCAAGTAGTTTTAATTGCTACATCAAAAGAAATACTTCAAAAAACGCAATTAGAAATTGACAAACAACTTAAAAAATCACCTAGAAAAGAAATCGCAGCAAACGCCTTAAAAAACTCAAAATTAATTTTAGTAAAAGATGAAATTGAAGCATTAAATTTTATCAATCAATATGCACCAGAACATTTTATAATTTGTACCGAAAATCAAGATTTTTTTGTTGATAATATTCAAAATGCAGGTTCTGTCTTTATAGGGAATTTTACGCCAGAAAGTGCAGGCGATTACGCTTCGGGTACAAATCATACGTTGCCAACAAATGGATATGCAAAAGCGTATTCTGGAGTTAATCTAGACAGTTTTACCAAAAGCATCACTTTTCAAAAAATAACAAAAGAAGGGTTGAAAAACATAGGAAAATTCATAGAAATTATGGCAGAAAAAGAAGGGCTAATTGCACACAAAAACGCAGTTTCAATTCGCTTAAAAGATATTTTATGAAAAATATAGAAAATTTAGTTAGAAAAAATATCAAACAAATAAAACCGTATTCATCTGCAAGAGACGAGTATAATAATGCAACTGATGCTATGATTTTTATTGATGCGAATGAAAATCCATTTCAAAATGAGGTGAATCGGTATCCAGATCCACAGCAACGTAAAGTAAAGCAGCAATTATCAAAAATTAAAAACATTCCGATTCAGAATATATTATTAGGCAACGGAAGTGATGAAGTTTTAGACCTCATTTTTAGAGTTTTTTGCGAACCGAATAAAGATAACGTTCTTCTTTTACCACCAACCTACGGAATGTATGAAGTTTTAGCAAATATAAATGCTATCGATGTCATTAAAATTGAGTTAAATAACGCTTTTGAGCCACAAGTAGAAAAAATTATCGCAGCACAAAATAACAATTCAAAACTGTTGTTTATATGCTCGCCAAACAATCCTACCGCAAATAGTTTTAACGCTTTAAAAGTAGAAAAACTGATAAAAGAATTTGCTGGAATTGTAGTTATAGATGAAGCGTATATCGATTTTTCTGAGCAAGAAAGTTGGCTTTCTAGATTGCAAGAATTTCCGAATCTTATTGTTACGCAAACCCTTTCTAAAGCCTATGGATTGGCAGGAATTAGAATAGGAACTTGCTACGCATCATCAAAAATAATAGCAATTTTAAACAGCATAAAACCACCTTATAATGTGAACACCTTAAGTCAAAAAGTTGCTTTAAAAAAATTAAAAAACAGCAAAGAAATAAGCAATCAAATTAAAGAAATTTTAACCCAAAGAAGCGTTTTAGAAAAACAATTAGCAAGCATAACTTGGGTAGATACAATATATCCTTCAGATGCAAATTTTTTACTAGTAAAAGTAGATGATGCTACTAAACGATACAAACAACTTATAAAAAAAGGAATTGTAGTTCGCAACAGAACCAACCAACCTTTGTGCAATAATTGCCTTCGATTTTCAATAGGAACAGCAACAGAAAACAACAAATTAATATCAATTTTAAAAAAAATATAATATGAAACGAGTTCTTTTTATTGATAGAGACGGCACTTTAATAAAAGAAACTGCTGATGAGCAAATAGATAGTTTTAAAAAACTCACTTTTTACCCAAAAGTATTTCAATATTTAGCAAAAATTGCGAGCGAATTAGATTTCGAAATCGTAATGATTACCAATCAAGATGGCTTAGGAACACCCATTTTTCCAGAAAACACCTTTTGGGAGGTTCATAATTTTATCATTCAAACTTTTAAAGCAGAAGGCATTATTTTTAAAGAGCAATATATTGATAGAACATTTGCCAAAGACAATGAGCCAACACGAAAACCAAATACAGGTTTATTAACAAAATACTTTTCAGACGATTATGATTTAGATAACTCATTTGTTATTGGCGATAGATTAACCGATATTGAATTGGCAAAAAACCTTGGAGCAAAAGGGGTTTTTATCAATGATAACACCAACTTAGGGACTGATGAAATTAGTGTGCAACAAAAGGATTTAGAACCATTTATTGCTTTAGAAAGTAATGATTGGCAACAAATTTATGAATTCTTAAAAGTAAAAGAAAGAACTGCATCTATCATCAGGAATACCAACGAAACCAACATAAAAATCAACTTAAATCTTGACGGAACAGGAAAAAGTAATATACATACGGGAATTTCATTTTTTGACCACATGCTCGATCAAATTGCAAGACACGGCCAATTAGATTTAGATATTAAAGTTGATGGCGATTTAGATGTTGATGAACATCATACCATAGAAGATACTGCCATTGCTCTTGGCGAGATTTTCGCAAAAGCATTGGGTAATAAATTAGGCGTAGAACGCTATGGTTTTTGTTTGCCTATGGATGATTGTTTGGCACAGGTTGCTATTGATTTTGGAGGTAGAAATTGGTTGGTTTGGGAAGCCGATTTTAAACGCGAAATGATAGGGAAAATGCCGACAGAAATGTTTTATCATTTTTTCAAATCATTTACAGATGGCGCCAAATGCAATTTAAATATTAAGGCAAAAGGTATCAATGAACATCATAAAATTGAAGCCATTTTTAAAGCCTTTGCAAAAGCCATAAAAATGGCAGTAAAGCGTGACGTAGAAAAAATGATTTTACCATCAACTAAAGGAATGTTATAATGAAAGTTACAATAATAGATTATGGCGCAGGCAATATTAAAAGCATTCAATTTGCTTTAAAACGCTTAGGTGTAGATGCGGTTCTGTCAAATAAAATTGAAGAAATAACGCAGTCAGACCGTGTAATTTTTCCTGGTGTAGGAGAGGCGAGTTCTGCCATGAAAAAAATAAAGCAACGTCAATTAGATGTGCTCATTCCAAATTTAAAACAACCAGTTTTAGGCATCTGTTTGGGCATGCAATTAATGTGTACCTCAACCGAAGAAAACAATACAAAAGGACTCGGTATTTTTAATACAGAAGTTAAAAAATTCACCCCAAAAGTAAAAGTGCCTCATATGGGATGGAACACTATAAATAACCTGTCATCGAGTCTTTTTAATGGTATTAATGAAGAAGAATACATGTATTTGGTACATAGTTATTATGCACAAAAATGTACTGAAATGATTGCTACTACAAATTATGAAATCACCTATGCATCGGCATTACAAAAAAACAATTTTTACGGTGTGCAATTTCATCCAGAAAAAAGTGGAAATAAAGGACAACAAATATTAAAAAATTTTATTGAATTATGAGAATCATTCCTGCCATAGATATTATAGACGGAAAGTGTGTACGCTTAACAAAAGGCAATTATAACACCAAAAAAATATACAACGAAAACCCACTAGAAGTAGCCAAAGCATTCGAAAATGCAGGTATCAATTACTTACATGTAGTCGATTTAGACGGAGCAAAATCTAGCCAAATAGTTAATTATAAAGTATTAGAACAAATTGCAAGCAAAACCAATTTAAAAATTGATTTTGGCGGAGGTTTAAAATCTCAAAAAGATTTGCAAATTGCCTTTGATTCGGGAGCACATCAAATAACAGGAGGAAGTATCGCCGTTAAAAATCCGAGTATTTTTGAACAATGGATTAACACCTACGGCAATCAAAAAATCATTTTAGGCGCAGATTGTATCGATAGAAAAATAGCAACCAACGGTTGGTTAACCAATTCGACCATTGATGTTGTAGATTTTATAAGCACTTACGAAAGTAAAGGAATAAAGTATGTAATCTGTACAGATATTGCAAAAGACGGCATGCTACTTGGCACCTCAAACGCACTTTATAAAGAAATTATTTTAAAAAGCAATGTGCATTTAATAGCAAGTGGTGGTGTAAACTCTTTAGATAATTTAAAAGACTTACAATCTATTGGATGCGAAGGGGCTATTGTTGGAAAAGCCATTTATGAAAACAGAATTTCTTTAAAAGAATTAGAAAAATTTATAATCAATGCTTACTAAAAGAATCATACCGTGTTTAGATATTAAAAACGGACGAACCGTTAAAGGGATAAATTTCATCAACCTGATTGATGCAGGAGACCCTGTACAACTAGCAAAAAAATATACCGAATTAGGCGCAGACGAACTCGTGTTTTTAGATATTTCTGCCACTTTAGAAGGAAGAAAAACCATGCAAAAACTAGTATTAGAGATTGCTGCACAAATACATATACCTTTTACTGTGGGTGGCGGAATAACATCTGTTAATGATGTAGAACAACTGCTTAAAAATGGTGCCGATAAAATTGCCGTTAATTCTGCCGCCATTAAAAGACCCGAATTAATTAATGAATTGGCAAATAAATTCGGAAATCAGTGTGTAGTTGTGGCTATTGATGCTAAAAAAATAAATAACAAATGGATTGTACATATAGCAGGAGGCACCCAACCAACACAATTAACACTGTTTGATTGGGCAAAAGAAGCCGAACAACGTGGTGCTGGCGAAATTTTGTTTACTTCTATGAATAATGATGGCACAAAACAAGGCTTTGCAAACGAGGCTTTAGCAAAATTATCTAGCCAATTAAACATTCCTATTATTGCCTCTGGTGGCGCTGGTACTATACAACATTTTGTTGATACCTTTCAGAAAGGGAAAGCAGATGCCGCTTTAGCAGCAAGTGTTTTTCATTTTGGAGAAATTGCAATTGCTGATTTAAAAAACGAATTAAAAAAACAAAAAATAACAATACGATTATGAAGATAGATTTTAATAAAAATAACGAAGGGTTAATTCCTACAATTATTCAAGATAGCAATACTAATAATGTGTTGATGTTGGGGTATATGAACAAAGAGGCTTATAAAAAAACAATCACAACAAAACTCGTTACATTTTATAGCAGATCAAAACAAAGATTATGGACCAAAGGAGAAAAAAGCGGTCATTTTTTACATCTGGTGGATATTAAAAACGATTGTGATAATGACACCTTACTCATAAAAGTTAATCCTCATGGATCTACTTGTCATAAAGGAAGTGATACCTGTTGGAATGAACAAAACAATCAATCCTACGGATTTTTAACACAATTAGAAAAAACAATTCAGCAAAGAAAAGAAAACGTAGATAATAAAGGTTCTTATGTAGCCTCCTTATTTAAAAAAGGCATCAATAAAATTGCTCAAAAAGTAGGTGAGGAAGCCATAGAAACCGTGATTGAATCTAAGGACAATAATGATCATTTATTTTTAAATGAAAGTGCCGATTTATTATTTCATTATTTAATTTTATTGCAAGCAAAAGGTTTTAAATTGAATGATATTGTAAAGGTGTTGAAAAATAGAGCAAAAAAAGAATAGACGATTCAAGGAAAAAAGAAGTAGATGAAATAAAAATGTAAAAAAATAGTATAATTAATAATTTAAATTCTATACATTTGTCCCAATGAATACAATAAATAAATATAATCATAACCCCGAAACTCGCTTTCCCTTTATGCGTCGCCGCTGTGTACGCTAATTCTACAAAGTAGTTATTGATTATTATTAAATTTATTTATTTCTCATTTTTTGCAACATTTTTTTCACATATTATTTCAAAGTTTCGTTATATCACCATATAACTTAGCAACTGTACGTCGCTTTTTTCCTCGTCGCCCGTAAGGGTGTATTTCTATTTTATGAACTTAGGTGAGTCCGGTTCTTTTTTCAAAATCATATTTCAATAAAAATTTTAATCAAATTAAATCAACAACAATGAAAATTGTTATTGCAAACAAATCGCATAGTGCTTACGCAAATATTATTTGCGAAACTATTGCTGAAGCGGCACAAGTTAGAGGGACTGGTATTGCAAAACGTAAACCAGCATATATCATTTCTAAAATAGAAAACGGAAATGCTGTTATTGCTCTAGATAACGATGTTTTTGCAGGATTCTGCTATATAGAAACATGGAGTCATGGAAAATTTGTAGCCAATTCTGGCTTAATTGTACATCCTGATTATAGAGGAAAAGGAATGGCAAAAAAAATAAAAAAAGTAATTTTTGAACTTTCTAGAAACAAATTTCCGAACGCCAAAATATTTAGTATCACAACAGGTTTACCAGTAATGAAATTAAATAGCGATTTGGGGTATAAACCTGTAACTTTTTCTGAGTTAACTAAAGATCAATCTTTTTGGGATGGCTGCCAAACCTGTAAAAATTATGATGTTTTACAACGTACTGAGCAACAAATGTGTTTGTGTACAGGCATGTTGTACGACCCAAAAAAAGTTCAAGAAAAAACTAAAAAACCAATTAAAGACAAAGTTTTTAAACGATTAAAAAGTATTAAACAAAACTTGTTTTTAAAAAATAAAAAATCATGAAAAAATTAGTAATCGCCTATAGTGGCGGATTAGATACATCGTATTGTGCCGTAAGTTTATCAAAACAAGGCTATGAAATACATGCTGTAAGTGTAAATACTGGAGGTTTTTCTACCGAAGAAATTAAAAAAATTGAAGAAAATGCCTATAAAATGGGCGTTTCAACGTATAAAAATATTGATGCAGTTGCAATTTTTTATCAAAAAATAGTAAAAAACTTAATTTTTGGTAACGTGCTTAAAAATAATACATATCCTTTATCTGTAAGTGCCGAAAGAATAATACAAGCCATCGAAATTGTAAACTATGCCAAATCTATCAATGCAAAATATATTGCACACGGTAGTACAGGTGCTGGTAATGATCAAGTTAGGTTCGATATGATATTTCAAACACTGGCACCAGAAATTGAAATTATTACACCTATTAGAGATCAAAAATTAACCAGACAAGAAGAAATAGATTATTTAGTTTCAAATGGAATTGAAATGTCTTGGGAAAAATCGAAATACTCTATCAATAAAGGATTGTGGGGTACAAGCGTTGGTGGCGTAGAAACGTTAACATCAAAAAATCCTTTGCCAGAAAGTGCGTATCCCTCGCAATTAGAAAACCAAGGCGAAGAAAAAATAATCCTTACATTTAAAAAAGGAGAATTGATTGCCTTAAATGGAAAACAAGATGAACCACAAAATAATATTGCATTACTAAATGATTTGGCATCAACATTTGCCATTGGTAGAGATATTCATGTAGGCGATACCATTGTTGGTACAAAAGGACGTGTTGGTTTTGAAGCAGCAGCAGCAATTATTACAATCAAAGCGCATCATTTGTTAGAAAAACATACGCTAACCAAATGGCAGTTGCAACATAAAGAATATTTAGCAAGTTTTTACGGTATGCATTTACACGAAGGACAATACTTAGATCCTGTCATGCAAAATATAGCAGCCTTTTTAGCAAGTAGTCAAGAAAATGTTTCTGGAGATGTTTTTATCACCTTAAAACCCTATCATTTTACAGTAGATGGTATTGATTCTACACATGATTTAATGAATCCTATTTTCGGAAGTTATGGCGAAGAAAATACAGGTTGGACTGCCAATGAAGCCAAAGGATTTATCAAACTTTTGGGAAATCAAAATAAAATGTATCAACACGTAAACCAACCATCATGAAACAAGTAGGAATTATAGGAGGTGCAGGTTATACAGCAGGTGAGTTGATACGATTGCTCGTATTTCATCCAAAGGTGGAACTAGATTTTGTATTTAGCACATCAAATGCAGGCAATAAAATTAGTGCAGTACATCAAGATTTAGTAGGTACTTTAAAGATGTCTTTTACAAATACAATCAACCCAAATATTGATGTTTTATTTTTATGCTTAGGACACGGAAATTCAAAGAAATTTTTAGAAAACAACACCTTTGCGAGTCATACAAAAATCATCGATTTAAGTAATGATTTTAGATTAGAAAAAGACCAAAATTTTCAAGGTAAAGAGTTTGTTTATGGTTTGCCAGAACTCAATAAAAACAAAATTGTAAAAGCAAATTATATTGCCAATCCAGGATGTTTTGCCACAGCAATTCAATTAGCAATTCTACCATTAGCAAAGTATCAAAAAGTGCTAAAAGATATTCATGTAAATGCTGTTACAGGAGCAACAGGTGCGGGAGTTTCGTTATCTAAAACCACACATTTTACATGGAGAGATAGCAATTTTTCGCATTACAAACCCTTTATACATCAACATTTAGGAGAGATTCATCAAAGTATGCAACAATTACAACCAACATCAACTTCCGAAATTATTTTTATGCCAAACAGAGGCGATTTTTCTAGAGGGATTTTTGCTACTGCTTACACCGAATTTAATGGAACTTTAGAGGAAGCAAAAACAATGTACAAAGACTTTTATAAAGATGCACTATTTACCGTTGTTTCTGCAAATGAAGAAATTCATTTAAAGCAAGTTGTAAATACCAATAAGTGTATGCTTCATTTGCATAAACATCAAGACAAATTACTAATAACAAGCGTGATAGATAATTTACTAAAAGGAGCATCAGGTCAAGCAATTCAGAATATGAATTTAATCTTCGGGATGGAAGAAACAACAGG
>CAMZLV010000124.1 GCA_947311835.1 uncultured Lutibacter sp.
TTTCTTTAATTCTGTCAATAATTTGCATGGCACTCATATGGTCAACTCCAGGATCTAAACCAATTTCATTCATAAATGTTAGTCCTTTTGCTTTTACATCAGTGTTTAAGGCTTGCATTTCTTTTGATACGTATGATGCTGTGATTAAATTTTTGCCAAATTCTAAACAGTCTTTAGCAACATCTAAATGAAATCTTGCTGGAAGCATCGATATTACGATATCTGCATTTTTCACTGCATTTTGTCTGTCTTCTTTTTCAAATACATTCAACGAAATAGCCTCTGCATTTGAATGTTGATTGATTTTATCTTCAGCCATTACTTTGTCAACATCAGCTACAATGATGTGTAAATTTTCTTCAGATGATTTGTCTAATAAATATTTGATTAATGAAGATGATGATCTTCCTGCTCCTATAACTAGTATGTTTCTCATTATGTGTCTTAATTTAAAATAATTTGGATTTTGGTTTAAAATAATTTAATCGTATTTATTTTCATCAGCAATAGAAATGCAAATTTAGGTAATATGTAGTTTAATTTTATAATTTGAAAATTTATTAAAACGCTGATGCTAAATATAGTAGCAAGTTTGTTGAATGAATTTTTCAAGGTCGAAATTTAAGTTATATTTTTGCATAAAACAAAATTTAATCAAATGAAGAATTTAAGTTTAATTATAACAGCACTTCTAGGTGCAATTGCCATTATGTTAGGAGCATTTGGAGCACATGCTTTGAAAGAAAAATTAGGTGTTGATGCACTTAAAACTTTTGAAACAGGAGTACGTTATCAAATGTATCATGTGCTAGTTTTATTATTTGTAAATACGTATAGTCAGTTTTCTTCAAAAGTGAAAAATAGTATCAGTTTGTTATTTTTTATAGGTATTCTCTTTTTTTCAGGATCGTTATACGCAATAACTGCATTAGGAGTAAATCCTAAATCTATTTGGTTTGTCACGCCATTAGGAGGTCTGTTCTTTATAATAGGATGGTTAAAGTTGTCATTTTCTTTTTTTAAAGGGAAGTAAAATTGCAATGCAATAAAATTATGAATAAATTTTTTATAAAAATTATAAATATAATAATCGTCTTTAAAAATAAAGTTTAAATTTGTGCTTTAAACAACACTATAAATAACATCAAAAAAATAAAAAATGATGAGCCAGAATACAAGTACGAAATCAATTTCGTTAAATAATTATGGTATTAAAGATGCAGTTGTACACTACAACTTATCTCCTGAAAAATTACACAAAATTTGCTTAGATAAAAACCTTGGATTGGAAGTTGATTCAGGTGCTCTTGCTGTTAACACAGGCGAATTTACAGGTCGTTCACCTAAAGATAGATTTATTGTAAAAGATGAAACTACCGCAGATCAAGTTTGGTGGGGAGATATTAATTTACCTTTTGAAGAAGAAAAATTTGAAAAATTATATGCTAAAATAGCAAAACACCTTTCTGAAAAAGAATTGTATGTACGTGATGCTTATGCATGTGCTGATGTGCGTTATAAAATGAACATTAGAGTTGTAACTGAATTGCCTTGGGTAAATTTATTTGCACACAATATGTTTTTACGACCTACAGCAGAAGAGTTAGAAAATTTCGTTCCAGAATGGACCATACTTCAAGCGCCAAGTTTTATGGCAGTTGCAGATCAAGATGGTACACGTCAACATAATTTTGCAATTTTAAGTTTTAAGAAAAAAACCATTTTAATTGGAGGAACAGGTTATACAGGTGAAGTGAAAAAAGGTATTTTCTCGGCGCTTAATTTTATACTTCCAGTTTATAAAGATACATTGCCAATGCACTGTTCATCAAATGTTGGTGAAAATGGAGAAACAGCTATTTTCTTTGGTTTGTCAGGAACTGGTAAAACAACTTTATCAGCCGATCCTAAAAGAAAATTAATAGGAGATGATGAGCATGGTTGGACAAAAGATAACGTTATTTTTAATTTTGAAGGAGGATGTTATGCCAAAACAATAAACCTTTCAGAAGAAAATGAACCAGATATTTTTAGAGCAATTAAAAAAGGTGCTTTATTAGAAAACGTAATTCTTAAAGAAGGCACTAATGAAGTTGATTTTGATGATGTTTCTATCACACAAAATACACGTGTAAGTTATCCAATTCATCATATTAAAAATATTCAAGTACCATCATTAGCCAAAAACCCCAAAAATATTTTCTTTTTAACTGCTGATGCTTTTGGAGTATTACCTCCAATATCTAAGTTAACTCCAGGACAAGCAGCATATCACTTTATATCAGGATATACAGCGAAAGTTGCAGGAACAGAAGCAGGAGTAAATGAACCATTACCATCGTTTTCGGCATGTTTTGGTGCGCCATTTATGCCTTTACATCCAACTAAATACGCTGAAATGTTGAGTAAAAAGATGCAAGAAGCAAATGTAAATGTTTGGTTGGTAAACACAGGATGGACAGGAGGTCCTTATGGTGTAGGAACGCGTATGAAATTAAAATATACACGTGCAATGATTACTGCAGCATTAAATGATGAATTAGGAGAAGTAAACCCTGAAAATTATCATATACATTCAGTATTTGGCGTTGCGCAGCCAAGAGAATGTCCTAATGTGCCTTCAGAAATATTAAGTCCAAGAGCAACTTGGAATAACGATGAAGGTTATTATAAGCAAGCACATAAATTAGCAGATGCGTTTAGAGAAAACTTTAAGCAATTTGAAGAGTTTGCAAGTGATGAAATTATGGCAGGAGCACCTCCAATAATCGAAAAATAATTTTTTTTTTTTTTTGTAAAAAATGAATGTCATTTTGAGCGAAGTCAAAAACCTTTAATAGCCTAAAAGTTACTATTAAAAGAAGGTTTTAGGCTATTAAAGGTTTTTGACTTCGCTCAAAATGACATTCATTTTTTACAAAAAAAAAAAAAAAA
>CAMZLV010000125.1 GCA_947311835.1 uncultured Lutibacter sp.
ATTGATGGTAAATTTAATTTTACGAATCAATAAAGTTTGTTAAATTCAATAAAAAAAACCGCCAATTGGCGGTTTTTTTTATTGAATTTAACAAACTTTATTGATTCGTAAAATTAAATTTACCATCAATATAATCAATGTTTACAATACTATCAGTAGTTATATTTCCTGCTAATATTTCTTTCGAAAGCGTATTTAATATTTCATTTTGAATGGCTCTTTTTATGGGTCTAGCACCAAATTGAGGATCAAAACCAATTTTCGAAATTTGACTAATTACAGCATCCGAATATGAAAGCGTAACACCATTTTTCACTAATTTTTTCTTTAAACTATTTAATTGTATGCTTACAATTTGTTTAATTTCTTCTTCATTTAAAGGTGTAAACATTACAATTTCATCAATTCTATTTAAAAACTCTGGACGTATTTGTTTTTTTAATAGATTTAGAACTTCTTGCTCAGCAACTTTCATCACTTTTTTTCGTTCACTCATATTAATTCCATCCAATTTTTCTTGCAATATGTGCGCTCCCATATTCGAAGTCATAATGATGATTGTATTTCTAAAATCGGCAGTACGTCCTTTGTTATCTGTCAATCTTCCTTCATCTAATACTTGCAATAAAATATTGAACGTATCAGGATGTGCTTTTTCTATTTCATCTAATAAAATTACAGAATAAGGCTTTCTTCTTACCGCTTCTGTTAATTGACCTCCTTCATCATAACCAACGTATCCAGGAGGCGCACCAACCAATCTGCTTACACTATGTTTTTCTTGATATTCACTCATATCAATACGTGTTAAAGCCTTGTCAGAGTCAAATAAATACGATGCTAATGCTTTTGCTAATTCAGTTTTTCCAACTCCTGTAGTTCCTAAGAATAGAAACGAGCCAATTGGTCTGTTTTGATCTTGTAATCCTGCTCTAGAACGTCTTACAGCGTCAGCAACGGCTTGTATTCCTTCTTCTTGACCAACAACGCGTTTATGCAGTTCTTCTTCAAGTTGTAACAGTTTTTCACGTTCACTTTGTAACATTTTGGTAACAGGAATTCCTGTCCATTTTGCAACAACTTCGGCAACATCATCTCGAGTGACTTCTTCTTTTACAAGTGCATTGTCTTTTAAATCAGCAAATTCTTCTTGAAGTTTATGTTGTTTATCTTCAAGTTCTTTGAGTTTGCCATATCTAATTTCGGCAACCAAACCGTAGTTACCATCACGTTCGGCTTGCGAGGCTTCTATTTTTGATTTTTCAATGGCTTCTTTTACGCTATTTACTTCGTCTAGTAAGTCTTTTTCGCGTTTCCATTTTGCATAAATACTATCTCTATCATTTTTAAGATTGGCTAATTCTTCTTTTAACTTTGATAGTTTTTTGGTGTCATTTTCTCTTTTAATGGCTTCAATTTCAATTTCAATTTGCATGATATTTCTATCTAAAATATCCAATTCTTCTGGTTTAGAATTGATTTCCATACGCAGTTTAGCAGATGCTTCATCCATTAAATCAATGGCTTTGTCTGGTAAAAAACGGTTAGAAATATAGCGTTGTGATAGTTCAACAGCAGCAATTACAGCACCATCAGTAATCAATACTTTATGATGTGCTTCGTACTTGTCTTTAATTCCTCTTAGTATTGAAATAGCACTTTCGGTATCAGGTTCATCAACTTGTACTTTTTGAAAACGTCTTTCTAATGCTTTATCTTTTTCAAAGTATTTTTGATATTCATCAAGTGTAGTTGCACCAATTGCACGTAATTCACCACGAGCAAGAGCAGGTTTTAAGATGTTTGCCGCATCCATTGCACCTTGTCCGCCTCCAGCACCAACAAGCGTGTGGATTTCATCAATAAATAGAATAATAGAACCTTCAGCGCTTTGTACTTCTTTTACAACTGCTTTTAGTCTTTCTTCAAATTCGCCTTTAAATTTTGCACCTGCAATTAGCGAACCCATATCTAATGAATAGATTGTTTTATCTTTAATGTTTTCAGGTACATCTCCTTTAATAATTCGATGAGCTAAACCTTCTACAATTGCGGTTTTACCAGTTCCAGGTTCACCAATAAGCATTGGATTGTTTTTTGAACGGCGCGATAAAATTTGAAGCATTCTTCGTATTTCATCATTTCTACCAATTACAGGATCTAGTTTTCCTGTTCGAGCCATTTCATTTAAGTTTTTGGCGTACTTATTAAGAGAATTATAGTTGTCATCAGCATTTTGCGAAGTAACATTTTCTCCTTTTCTCAATTCGTTTATTGCCAATTTTAAATCTTTTTCATTGATTCCATTGTCTTTCATCAATTGGCTACTATCACTTTTTGATTTTAATATGGCTAATAGAAGATGCTCAATAGAAACGTATTCATCGTTCATGTCTTTGGCAATATTTTGAGCATCTGTAAGTGTTTTACTTGTTTTACGAGATAGCATCAAATCGCCTCCTTCCACTTTTGGGAAACTTTGTATAATGGTATCGAGTGTTTTTTTAAACAAATCAATATTTACTCCGAATTTATTTAATAAAAATGGAATAACATTTTCATCAACTTCAAAAATTGCTTTTAATATATGTGCATTTTCTATTTGTTGATGTGAATATCCTTGTGCAATTTGCTGCGCTTTTTGCACGGATTCTTGTGATTTTATAGTGAAATTATTAAAATTCATTTTTTTTATATTTTATATTTTTCTTTTACCATTTCAAAACACATTCCGTTTTAAAAAGTGTATAATTTTGGCAGTAAAACAGACATAATGTCTTGTTTTTAAAGGTTTACAAAGACAAATTGGCGGTTATAGAACTTATCCGTAATTTTGCAATCTAATATATTTAAAAATGGGATTATTTAAGAAGATATTTGGCGCTAGCGACACTTCGAAAAAAGAAGAAAAAAAAATATATGTGCAATGGATTCCGTTAAAAACGATGGAGCAGTTAGAAGCAATTTCAACACTTTCAAAAACGGAAACAGTCGCTATTTTTAAGCATTCTACACGTTGTGGAATAAGTAGGAGTGTGGTTAAAATGTTTGAACAGTCGTTTACTGAAGATATGCTTGGTCTTAAAGTATTTTATTTAGATTTGTTAAACTATAGAGACCTATCTAACGAAGTTGGCTATAAATTTCAAGTGATGCATCAATCACCTCAATTATTGGTTATTAAGAATGAAACTGCTGTAGCGCACGCTTCTCATTATGATATTATGGCTATAAATTTAAAAGAGTTGATTTAAAATTTTTGTTGATTTAAAATTCCCATTGCCTGTTTCTTTAAATTATCTAACGCATATTTTTTAAAAACAGCATCTTCAGGAAATTTTGCTTCTTTGTTTTGCAATGCCTTATAATATTTTTCTTCAATGGCTCGTTGATCACCTCTGTATTTAGCATACACATTTTCTAATTTTGCTTCGCCAGTTAAAGGATGTGTGCTTATTACCGCACCTGTTTTGCTGTTTTTAATTGACATTGTGCCATTTATTGTAGCTGATTTTACTTGTTGGTAGAGCATTACTTCGGCTTTGACATCAACATATTTTGCTTTTTTAATGTCATTTCCATCTTTATCTTTCATCACATTTCCTTTCGCATCATAAGTGTATTGCCAACCATCTTGCACACGTTTTTGTTGCGCTACTTTTTGTTGATTTAACTTTTCAGGAACAAATTGTAATTTATTCAATTCAAAATCTACAGTATAATCATAGCGTGTAGCATAATCTCTTTTTGTGTGATAAATTACCCAAGGATTAGTAAAATTACTTGTGTTTATTTTAGTGAAATTCGCTATTTCACTTAATGATGTTGAGTCTTTTAGTTGATTTGCAATGTTGTTTTTAAGCGATACTAATACAAAACTACTCGCTTTTTTCTTTGCTTTTTGTAATAAACTACCAATATCACTTTTATAATTTCCGTCTAAATCATAATATAATTCTTCTAAATTTTTATGAGCCAAACGTGCATCTTCTTTTTTTTGTGATGCTAATAAGCGAACAGATTCATCATATAAATATTTCGATACTTTGTTTCTTGCTTTACTTATTTTAGAAGTGTAATCTTCAAAATCAAAAACAAATTCTTTTCCTTCAAAATAGAGTGGAAGCAGTGCTTTTACTTCATCTTGACGGATTTCCATAGCCGTATATTTTAAATATACTGTGTATAAACTGCTTTTATCTGTTGCATTTTTTAATCGAGCAATTTCATTTTTATCAGAAGCCTTTGCTTTAGCAAAGGCTTCTTTTAAAATAGGTACATTTTTTTGACTACTCGTTTTTGTTTTATCTTTTCTTAGTTTTGAAGCTGCTAAGTCAAAAGCAGCTTGATAATTTCCAGTAGTTATAGCTTTACTTGCTTTTTGCGTACTACCACAAGCAACTAATACTAAATTTAAAAGGAGTATAGCAATTATATTTTTCATAATATGTAATTTTTATTTTTTTAAATGTACAATTTTTCCAGCACATTCTCCAAATCCGATTCTTATTGTATCATTTTTACAATAACCATGCAAAATTACATTATCACCATCATTAAAGAAAACACGTGTAGAACCATCTTTTAAAGTTATCGGATTTTTTCCTGCCCAAGTCAATTCAAGCATTGAACCGTAACTGTCTTTTGTAGGTCCTGATATAGTACCACTTCCTAACATGTCACCAGTTCGAACGTTACAACCGTTTACTGTTTGATGTGCTAATTGTTGCGCCATGGTCCAATACATATACTTAAAGTTAGATTTACTTAATAAGTTTCTATCTCCGTTTTCCGTTTCTAAAATGGCTTCTAATTTAATATCATAACTATTATCTGAGCGTTTTTGTTGTAAATAAGGCAATGGTTTTACTTCTTGTTTCGGACTTTCACATCTAAATGGTTCAAGCGCATCCATTGTAACTATCCAAGGAGAAATAGTAGATGCAAAACTTTTACCTAAAAACGGTCCTAGCGGTACGTATTCCCATTTTTGAATATCTCTAGCACTCCAATCGTTAAAAACAACCATTCCAAAAATATATTCTTCTGCTTCATCAACAGGAATCGATTCACCTAAATGGTTTGCTGCAGTTGTAATAAAAGCCGTTTCTAATTCCATATCAATACGCTGTGATGCTCCAAAAACAGGTTCTGTTGCACCAACAGGAAGCGTTTGTCCGTATGGTCTATGAATAGGAGTTCCTGAAACAACGATAGAAGAAGAACGTCCGTGATAACCAACAGGAATATGCAACCAATTTGGCATCAGCGCATTTTCTTTTCCTCTAAACATTATACCAACATTGGTTGCGTGTTCTTTACTTGAATAAAAATCAGTATAATCACCAATATCAACAGGTAATTGCATTTCAATTTCATCCATTTTAAAAATAATGTCATCTCTATGGCTTACATCATTTTTTAATGTTTCATTATTTTCGTCAAATAAATCAGCAATTCTATTTCTAACCAATCGCCAAGTAATACGTCCGTCAGCAATAAAATCATTTAAAGTGTCTTGTAAAAAAATATCATCCGTTAAAGGGATACCTTCAAAGTATCCTAATTGATGTAAAGCGCCTAAGTCTATGGCATAATCACCAATTCTTGTTCCTATTGTAATGATATCATCGCGTGTTAAAAAAACGCCAAAAGGGATGTTTTGTATTGGAAAATCTGAATTTTCATCAACGTGTAACCAAGATTTTCTATTCGGATTATTTGCAGTTATTTTCATGAAGTATGTTTAATAATTTTCATCAAATATAGTAGTTTCTTTAATTATGCAAAATGTATTTACTATTTTTGTGAAAATTATTTTTTATGGGATTTATTTTAGATAAAATTACTTTAGAAAGTTTTGTAATACGAGCAAATAAAGTGACAAATGACCAACAACCAAGTTGGGGAAAAATGAATGCAGGACAAATGCTTCAACATTTAAATAAATCAATTGAATTTATTTTTACTGATGAAAAAGTAAAAAGAATGTTTGCAGGAAGAATTATTGGGAAAATAATCCTTAAAAAAGTTTTAAAATCGAATGATTCGCTCGCCAAAAATTCTCCAACTGCGCCAAGTTTTGTAGCAAGTGATTCTGTAGAATTTGAAAAAGAAAAGTCTTTATTTTTAGAACGATTAAAGCAATTAGAGAGTATAAAAGAAGAAAATTTAGATGGTAAAATACATCCTTTTTTTGGAGAGATGACAGGAAATCAGTGGAATATACTGTTGTTTAAACATATTAATCACCATCTTAATCAATTTAACGTATAAAACAATAAACAATGCAACGAGATCAACTAATTTTTGATTTAATAGAAGACGAAAAAAACAGGCAGTTAAACGGAATAGAGTTAATTGCTTCAGAAAACTTTGTAAGCGAGCAAGTAATGCAAGCTATGGGTTCGGTATTAACCAACAAATATGCTGAAGGTTATCCAAATAAAAGATATTATGGAGGCTGTGAAGTAGTAGATGTTGTAGAGCAAATTGCTATTGATAGAGCCAAAGAATTGTTTGGTGCTGAATATGTAAATGTACAACCACATTCAGGAAGTCAAGCAAACGCTGCAGTGTATCATGCGGTTTTAAAACCTGGAGATAAAATTTTAGGATTTGATTTGTCTCATGGAGGACATTTAACACATGGTTCGCCAGTAAATTTTTCTGGAAAATTGTTTAAAACTTCATTTTATGGAGTAGAAGAGGAGACAGGAGTTTTAAATTATGATAAAATTCAAGAAACAGCAACTAAAGAGCAACCTCAAATGATTATTGCAGGAGCATCTGCTTATTCACGCGATATTGATTTCAAACGCTTTAGAGAAATAGCTGATAGCGTTGGTGCATTATTAATGGGAGATATTTCACATCCTGCTGGATTAATTGCTAAAGGTATTTTAAATGATCCAATGCCGCATTGCCATATTGTTACTACAACAACACATAAAACCTTACGAGGGCCAAGAGGAGGAATGATTATGCTTGGTAAAGACTTTGAAAATCCTTGGGGAGAAACTTTAAAAAGTGGTAAACCTAAAATGATGTCAAGTATTATGAATTCTGCTGTATTTCCTGGAATGCAAGGAGGACCTTTAGAGCACATAATTGCAGCGAAGGCTATTGCTTTTGGCGAAGCTTTGACTGATGATTTTTTACATTATCAAGTTCAATTAAAGAAAAATGCTGCTGCTATGGCAAGTGCATTTGTAAAAAGAGGTTATAAATTAATTTCTGGAGGAACAGATAATCACATGATGCTTATTGACCTTAGGAATAAAAATATATCAGGAAAACAAGCTGAAAATGCTTTGGTAAAGGCTGATATTACCGTAAATAAAAATATGGTTCCTTTTGATGATAAATCACCATTTGTAACGAGTGGAATACGTGTTGGTACCGCTGCTGTCACTACGAGAGGCATGGTAGAAAGCGATATGGAATCTATTGTAGCTTTAATTGATGAAGTGATTAATGATTTTGAAAACGAAACGGTTTTAGAATCAGTTGCCAAAAAGGTATTTGATTTAATGAGTGATAGACCGCTTTTTAAGATGTAATTTCAATTTTAACACAACACCTCACAAGTTTTAAAACCTGTGAGGTGTTTTATCATCTAACTTCTTTTCTCTTGATTCTTAAAATGTGCGAATAGGAATTAACGATTAGTCAAGAATCTAACGTCAAACAGTCTAATAATCTTACAAGTAACAGCTAATTGCATTAACTATCTTCTTTAGCTCGTTGAATAATTGTTTCTGGAAGTGATTTTTTAGCCTTCGCACCTAATTTTTTAATATTTTCAACTCTTCTGATTAAGTTTCCACTGCCTTCAAAGAGTTTATTCATTGCGCCTTTATATTCTTTTTTAGCCTCATCCATTTTTTTACCAACTTTCGTTAAATCAGAAATTAAACCTTCAAATTTGTCATACAAAGCTCCTGCTTGTCGTGCAATTTCAATAGCATTTCGTTGTTGTTTTTCATTATTCCACATCGTATCAATGGTACGTAAAGTAGCTAACAAAGTAGAAGGAGTAACAATAACTATATTTTTTTCAAAAGCCTTGTTGTACAATTGGTTATCTTGGTTTATTGCAAGTGCAAATGCAGGTTCAATAGGTATAAAAAGCAATACAAAATCAGGAGATTCTATTTGGTAAATATCTTCATATTTCTTTTCGCTCAATTGCGATACATGGCGGTTTAAAGAGGCTATATGCTCTTTTAAAAACCGTATTTTATCATTTTCATCATCTGAATTGACAAATTGCTCATAAGCCGTTAGTGAAACCTTCGAATCAACTATCATTTTTTTATTGTCAGGCAAATGTATAATTACATCTGGACGCAAACGTTGTTGTTTGCCTGTTTCGTCTACAAAACTTTTTTCCATTTCGTATTCTCGTCCTTTTTCTAAACCAGACTTTTCTAATACACGTTCTAAAACCAATTCGCCCCAATTCCCTTGAGTTTTGGAGTCTCCTTTTAAGGCTTTTGTAAGGTTTACAGCCTCTTTACTCATCTGCTCGTTAAGTTCTTTGAGACCTATTATTTGTTGGCGAAGCGCTGCGTGTCTGTCAATACTTTCTTTATGAGAATCTTCAACTTTCTTTTCAAATTTTTGAATTTTCTCTTGTAATGGGTCTAAAATTGTTTTTAAATTTTGCCTGTTTTGCTCAGTAAATTTGGTAGATTTTTCTTCTAATATTTTATTAGCAAGATTTTCAAATTCTTTTGAAAACTTTTCTTGTAAGCCTTCAACTTCTTGTTTTTGAGTATTTAATTTTTCCTGTAAATTTTTTAAGGCTTCATCTTGGCGGATATTTACACGAAGTATGTCTTCTTTTTCAACCAATACATCCTTGTGTTCTTGCTTTAACTGATTGATTGTTGAAGTAGTATCACTTTTAAGGTTTGTTACTTCTTTTTGAGAAGCTTCAAGAGATGCTTTTATACTTTCTAAAGTACCTTTGGATAATAGTTTTCCAATAATAAATCCTAAAATAAGGGAAATAAAACCTACTAATATATATATAATTATTTCATTCATGATTACGTAGTAATAAGTGTATAAAATTAGGACTTATTACTGTAATAGCAAATATAGATGAATAAAAACTAATTTTTCATTCTAATTAAACTTTATAATTTGGATTTAATAAGTTCTTTTATTTCTTGTAATTCTTTTTTCAAAAGTTTATTTTCTTCTTTTAAACCTTCAATCATTTTTTGTTGCTCTTGAATAGACTTAACAAGTGGAACTACAAATTCGGCATACCGTAAACCATAGTAATCGTTTTCGTTTTTAGGTTTATCTACACCACTAAAATCATAACCTAATTCTTTGGCTGCTTGTTCTACTTCTTGCGCTATAAATCCTGTTTGGATTTCTTTTTCGGCTTGTTTTTTAAATTTTATTAATTCACCGTTTTTACCATTACTTATAGAATCTGGTACTTTTAAAAACGCATCTATTTTTTTAACATCTAAATTATATGTAACTGGTCTTAATTTTAAAATAAAATCCAGTCCTTTTACGTTTTCTTTTACATTTTTTTTAAATCTACCGTCAGAGAGGTTTGTCCACCCTCTAAATCCACCTATACTAGTAACGGAACTATTACCAATTCGTACTTGGTTAGAAGCTGTAATATTAGTTGAATTTCCTAAGGCAGTAGAGTTTGAATAGTTTGATGCACTAGGATTATCATATGCTTGATAACCAATAGCAACATTGTTACTACCTATCACATAATACCCAGCCCTCAGACCAATAAAAACATTACCGTTACCACTTATGTTTGTATAACCTGCTTGTGCACCCAAAACAGTATTAGAATTTCCATCTTTGGTTTCATGCAACGCACCAGAGCCTACTGCCGTATTGTTACTACCAATTGTATTTCTATATAAAGAGACATAGCCTAAAGCCGTATTATTTGCACCAGTTGTACCATCTATTAGAGATAGCCCTCCAAAAGCAGTATTATAGGAAGCTGTTGATTTTGTCAAAGTAAGTGCTCCAACCGCTGTATTGTACTGACCATTATTTAGTTTTAAAGATTCATAACCAACAGCTACGTTTCGCAAGCCTATAGTATTTGAAAATAACGTTTGATAGCCAACTCCAACATTAAAGTTATTACTAGAGTCATCATTCTTTCCTGCATTAACACCTAAAAAAACAGAAGAACCATTATTAGAGCCATCAGAGTCAGATTTACCATCTTCTAGATCATCTATTTTTCTAACAAAAGGTTTCCAAGTTGCGGTTGAATTATTCCAGTAATAAAACCCTCTTTTAGGCGTTCCGTTTCCTGTAATAAAAACAACCATACTGTCTTGATTTGCTGAAGGGTTAGTTACTGGAAACTTATCTAATCTAGGAATTAAAATACCATCTTTATTGGTTGGCGTTACCTGATTACTCGCCTTTATTTCTAATTGTGAATTCGGTGATGTTGTACCTACACCAACTTGTGAAAATAATGATGTAGAAATAATTAAAAATAATATAGTAATTTTTTTCATAGTAATTTAACTTTTAAAAACAAAGTTAAATTTAATATAAAACTTACGCTAAATACAACAAAGGAAATATGTAAATCGTGTTTTTTTTTAAATAAATGACGTGGTTTTTATAATGAACGGATTTAAGTGTGTTTTCAAACAAATTTGGATAAAATTGTATAAATTAACCGTTTAGATGTGCTAATGTTCTAATTTTTATTGAAATTTATAGTACCGCATCTGTATTAGTTGGCGCAGTTAAACTAGTAGATTTAATATCCAATTTAGCATTTGGATTGGTTGTACCTATTCCTACTTGTGAAAAAGCAGGTAGATAATTTAATACAATTAAGAATAGAAGTAGTTTTTTCATAAATATTGGTTTTAGTTGCTTGTTTTATTTAGTAATAATTCTATTTTATTAAGCTGTTCTTTTTGTTTTAGAAGTACTTGTTTTAATTGTGAAATTTCTTTTTGTTGTGTTTTAATAATTCTTTGTTGCTCCTGCATCCCTTTTACTAAAGGCACAACAAATTCTGCATAGCGCAACCCATAATAATCGTTTTCGTTTTTAGGTTTATCTACACCACTAAAATCATAACCTAATTCTTTGGCTGCTTGTTCTACTTCTTGTGCTATAAAACCAGATTGCACTTCTTTTTCGGCTTGTTTTTTAAATTTTATTAATTCGCCATTTTTACCATTACTTATAGAATCTGGTACTTTTAAAAACGCATCTATTTTTTTAACATCTAAGTTATATGTAACTGGTCTTAATTTTAAAATAAAATCAAGTCCTTTTACGTTTTCTTTTACATTTTTTTTAAATCTACCGTCAGAGAGATTTGTCCACGCTCTAAATCCACCGATACTAGTAACGGTATTACTTCCTATGCGTACTTGGTTAGATGCAGTGTTAAAAGTTATACTACCTAGAGCGGTAGAGTTGGTTAACCACCAAACATTAGGATTGGGATATCCATTAAAATAGCCCACACCAGTGTTATAATTACCCGACTTATTATAGTATAATGAAAATATCCCTATTGCAGTATTAACTGATCCTGTAATATTTTTAAACAATGAATTTGAACCAACTGAAGTATTATGATATCCTGTAGTATTTGTATATAACGAAAAATCACCTAGAGCACTGTTTCTAGATCCTATGGTGTTATGATATAATGATTGTAATCCATTAGCTGTATTATACGTGCCTATAGTATTTGTATATAATGATTGATATCCATTAGCTGTATTGTAATGTCCTGTAGTATTTGAAAATAATGATCGATATCCATTAGAAGTATTTCCAATACCAGCTATATTTCTATATAACGATTGATACCCATTTGCCGTATTTAGATAACCACCAGTATTAGAAAACATTGATTGATATCCATTTGCAGTATTATTACCTCCATATGTATTACTTTTTAAACTTTGAAAACCAACGCCTACATTGGCATTGCTTGTACCATTATCATTTAATCCTGCTTGTGTTCCTAAAAAAACAGAAGAACCATTTGGGTCGGATTTTCCATCTAATAAATCGTTTATTTTTTTTGCACCTCCGTCTTGTAGTCCTGCTAAATTTATCGCAGTTGATGTTCCGTTTTCTATATTTATTTGTAAGGTTGTACCTATTAGCGTTGCTCCTGTTAAATTTTGATTGTCTGTACCTAAAGTGTTGGCGTTTGTCCAGTTTAAACCTCCATTTCCATTGGTTTTTAATACTTGGTTTGCCGCACCATCAATTGTAGGAAATGCATATCCTGTTAAAGTTGGGTTTCCTATCTGAAATTGCGAATTGGTACGTAAAATATTGCCTGTTCTTGTTGCATCTGCTCCAAATTCACCATAAATTAAGGCGTTGTTTGCATTGGCATTTCTGTTTTCGATAAATAGTTTATTACTTCCATTTGAAAAATATCCTGCTTGATATCCTAAAAACACATTAAAGACACCATTGGTGTTGTTATAACCAGATTCATATCCAAAAGCAGTATTGTAGGTTCCTGTTGTATTGTTATATAAAGTTCTAAAACCACTTGCAGTATTACGATAAGCATCTGTAGAATTGAACATGGTTTCAAAACCTGAAACTGTATTTCTGTTTCCTACGGTAAGACTAAATAAACTTCTACTACCATCTGCCACATTATAAGAACCTGTGGTAGCATATCGTAAAGCATTAACACCAGTAGCAACATTATGAATACCGGTATAATTTTGATATAATGCATTAATACCAATTGCGGTATTTTGACCTCCGGTTGTATTAGAAAATAAGGCATTACCTCCCAAACCTGTATTGTAATTACCTGTAGTATTACTAAAAAGAGAACGATTTCCTACACCAGTATTATAAACACCACTTGTATTTGCTCTTAAGTTATGAAGACCAACACCAACATTTTTGTTATTACTACCATCATCATTTAAACCTGCTTGTGTTCCTAAAAATAAAGAAGAACCATTTGGATCAGATTTCCCATCTAATAAATCGTTTATTTTTTTAACGCCACTGTTGCCACCAAGAGGTATCCATGCTAGTGTTGGCTGATTCCAATAATAAAAACCTTTACTTGGTGTACCATTTCCTGTAATAAAAACCAACATACCATCTTGTCCTATTGTTGGATTTGTTGCAGGAAAATTATTCATCTTAGGTATTAGTACACCATCTGTATTAGTTGGCGCAGTTAAACTAGTAGATTTAATATCCAATTTAGCATTTGGATTGGTTGTA
>CAMZLV010000126.1 GCA_947311835.1 uncultured Lutibacter sp.
GAAGATATGCTATTTTACGATAGATTGCAATTTGCATTTACTATCACATTTCATTATATATTTCCTCAATTAACAATGGGACTTTCGTTAATGATTGTCTATTTTAAGTGGAAATTTTTAAAAACACAAGCCGAAAAATATAACGATGCAGCAAAATTTTTTATGAAAATTTTTGCAATCAATTTTACAATGGGAGTAGTTACAGGTATTCCGATGGAGTTTCAGTTTGGTACTAATTGGGCAAAATTCTCTGAGTTAACAGGAGGAATTATTGGTCAAACCCTTGCAATGGAAGGAATGTTTTCTTTCTTTTTAGAATCTTCATTTTTAGCACTATTTATATTTGGTGAAAAATTAATGGGACAAAAACTACATTTATTAACAGGTTTTTTAGTCTTTTTAGGTTCTTGGGCAAGCGGATGGTTTATTCTTGCAACAAATGCTTGGATGCAACATCCTGTAGGTTTTGAAATTTTAGATAATGGGAAATTTGTACTAGAAAACTTTTCTAAAATATTTATTAATCCATGGTTGTTACCAGCATTTTTGCACAATCAAGTTGCATCAGTAGTAACATCATCATTTGTAGTAGCAAGTATAGGAGCATTCTATATACTTAGAAATAAAAACATCGAATACGGTAAACTGTTTTTAAAAACAGGAGTAATATTTGGCTTAGTTTCAAGTTTGTTAATCGCTTTTCCAACAGGAGATTGGAACGCAAAAAACGTAGCCAAATATCAACCAGCATCTTTTGCTTCGATGGAAGGTATTTTTGAAACAGAACATGCAGGAGCAGAAATTGTTTTAATTGGTCAGCCTAATATGGTTAAAAAAAAGTTAGATAATAAAATTGCAGTTCCTAATATTTTAAGTTTTTTGACCTACCAAGATTGGGATAAGCAAATACAAGGAATGGATCAATTTAAAGAAGAAGAATTACCAACAAATATTCCTGCTTTATATTACGCATATCATATTATGGTTGGTTTAGGTACTGTATTTATAGGAGTGATGTTTTTAGCAGGTTTCTTTTTATTGCGAAAAAAATTATTTGATATAAAGCCTTTATTATGGGCAATTATGTTTTTGGTTCCATTTCCTTACATTGCAAATATTACAGGTTGGTATGTTGCCGAATTGGGTAGACAGCCTTATTTGGTTTATGGTTTACTTAAAACTGCTGACGGAATTTCACCAACAGTATCGTCAGGAAATACCTTATTTACTTTATTAGGATTTGTAGCATTATATATGCTTTTAGGATTGCTTTTTCTTCTTTTAGTAGGAAAAACGATTCATCAAGGTCCAAAACATCAAACACATTAAGACATGGAAATATTTTGGTATATTATTATCGCAATTGTATTGGCTGTATTTTTTATTTTAGATGGCTATGATTTCGGAACAGGAATTATTCATCTTTTTATGGCTAAAAAAGAAGAAGATAAAGAAGTAATTGCTAAAGCAGCAGGTTTGTTTTGGGATTCAAATGAAGTATGGTTGGTTGCCGCAGGAGGAATGCTTTTTATGGCTTTCCCAACCTTTTATGCATCTGTGTTTAGTGGTTTTTATTTACCACTTATCATTGTATTATGGCTTATTGTTTTCCGTGCTATTGGATTAGAATTTAGAAGTCAATTTAATTATCAAATGTGGAAAGATATGTGGGACAAAGCATTTGGTATTTCAAGTCTGTTATTAGCACTATTTTTTGGTATCGCATTAGGAAATATAGTTCGTGGTGTAAATTTAGGAGGAGTAGAAAATGGAATATCAACCTATGAAGCCCATTATTTTTTCTTACCTCTTTGGGATAGTAGTTTTAGTCCATCTACCACGCATCCAGGAGTTATTGATTGGTTTACGCTTACTATAGGAATTATATCTGTAGTGGTATTAGCAATGCATGGTGCTAATTGGATAGTGTTAAAAACCAATTCTAGCATTAATAAAAAATTAAAAAAAGTGGTGTTTAAGTTAAATTTAGTTTTGAGTTTTTTAACTATTTTTTCGTTAAGCATTTGGCATATTATTAACGAATCGCCATTTGAAAATTTCTTAGATAAACCATTTTTAATTATATTTCCAATAATATATTTTACAGGGATAATTGGACTTTATTTTGTTAAAAAAAATAGAGATATCGTAAATTTTGTTTTTTCTACTTTTATAGTATTAGGAGGAATTACATCATCTTTAGCATCTATGTTTCCTGTTATTTTACCATCAACAAATTCTGTAAACGACCCTTTAACAATCTATAATACAGTAATTTCAGATTACGGTTTGTCTGTTGCGTTAGGTTGGGGTATATTAGGTTTTATTCTACTTTTTGTTTATATGATTATTCAAAAAAGATTAATGAAAGGTAAAATTGATAAAATGGATTATGGACATTAATTATGACTGAAACGATAATATCATTACTAAGTATTTTAACAGGTATAATTGCGTCAAATATTTTTGGGTTTTATTATAAAAATTCAACTTTTGATGTGATTGGTAATTCAATTATTGGCGTTTTTGGTAGTATATTTTTTATTAAATCTTTTACGCGATTGGGTTTTGATCCAGTAAGTATTATGAAAACAGGAAAACCTGATTTAATTCTATTGTTTATTAATTTATTTGTTTCCGTTTTAGGAAGTAT
Organism: uncultured Lutibacter sp.; assembly: GCA_947311835.1. Lineage (GTDB taxonomy): Bacteria > Bacteroidota > Bacteroidia > Flavobacteriales > Flavobacteriaceae > Urechidicola. The sequence continues at coordinate 2,654 of CAMZLV010000126.1, forward strand.
CATATTTTATTTATTCGTGATTAAACTTAAAAATAAATTGCAAAATTAAATATGTGCTTAGTAATAATTGTTGCTTAATTTGTATATCCGTATATAGTCCTAACTTGAATTAATTTCCGTATATTTACGTGATTATAAAGCAGTTATTTATAAATATATTTAGTTTTGGAGTTCATTTTACCGATGAAAAGAGTTGTCGATTACATTTTAAAGACGAATGAGATAAAATAGGAGTTGTCTGTAATCGCTGTAAAGGAACAGCCCATTATTGGCTTAAAAACAAATGGAGTTATGAGTGTAAATCATGTAGGTCAAGACAATCCTTACGTAGTGGCACTATCATGCAAAGTTCAAAACTTTCATTTATGACTTGGTATAAAGCTATGTTTTTACTAAGTACTACCAAGAAAGGCTTCTCTTCCAGAGAAATACAACGTCAATTAGGTTTAAAACGTTATGAACCCGTTTGGGCAATGGTTCATAAATTACGTAAAGCTATGGGCGAACGTGATGATCGTTACACATTAGAGGGTATGATAGAAATGGATGAAGGTTGTTTTACAATAGAAGCTTCAGAGTACGACCATAAAACCCAAAAAGCAGGGAGAGGGAGTAAAACAAAATCAAATGTTATGATTATGGCAGAAAGCACGGTTCTTGAAGATTTAGAAACGGGAAAAGTAGAAAGACAATGTCGTTATTTTAAAGCCAAAGTATTAGAAAGTCATGAAGCGGATGGTACAGATCAAGCCTTTGAAAAAGCTATTGATGGCGGACAAAACATTGTTTTTACAGATAAAAGTACATCTTATGTTAATATAGCTGATTATGTAGAGATCCATATGACAGAAAAATCTAACGAACAAACCACTAAAGAAACCTTAAAGTGGGTACATATAGCTATCGGTAATGCGAAACGAAATTTTGCAGGAACTTATCATAAAAAAAAGAAAAAATATCTACAACTATATCTCAATGAATTTGTTTACAAACTCAATCGAAGGTATTTTGAAGAGAAAATCTTTGATAGGCTAGTAATAGCAAGCATTACAGTTGATGGATATTAAGCGGATATACAATAAAATTTATGATGAAAAATTGGATTGTTCAGTTTTTCAGATTTTTATACCTAAACGTAAAAATACTTTTTGTTGTTTCAAAAGGACATGGAGGTACTCGCTAATTTAATAACTGATAATTATCATATTTTTCATGAATAAAATGAGTTACATTTGTACAATATAAACTAAAAATAACCTTCTATGATTAATCAAAATATAGTATTGTACGATTGGAGTAACGGAGTTGTAATGATTGGTATCTTTGCATTGGTAGTTATTGTATTGGCGGTAGTTCCAATTCTATTAATGAGAGGTGACAAAAAGAAAAAAGAATAATGAACTAACTTTCAAGGTTGGCTTAAGAAAAAAAGAGTGTGTAAATAATTTTTTACACACTTTTTTTTGCTTTGTACTTATTCCATCTAAAGCGTAATCTATTGTTTTATAGTAAGTTAATACGTATATTGATTGAGTGTATCAAAAGTTACTGCCAAGTGTAAAATGCGCATCTATTTTTGCCCGAAATTAATTTAACAATGAATAAAAATTTAACAACACTCTTTTTTTTACTGATTTTCTCTTTAGGATACGCACAAGAAATTGTGATAATAAGTAAACAAGATATTTTAACGAAAGTTAAAGAAAACAATAATACCTTAAAAATGTCACAACAAGATGTGTTGATGGCAAAAGGAGATTACAACCAATCAAACGCTATTATATTGCCAACAATAGCTGTATCACATACAGGAATGGCAGCAACAAATCCGTTGATGAATTTTGGTATGAAGTTAAATCAAGAAATTTTAACTGCAGCAGATTTTAATCCTGCATTATTGAATAATCCATCTCAAGTTCAAGATTTTGCTACAAAAATAGAGATAAAACAACCTATTTTTAATCTAGATGGTTTGTATCAAAGAAAAGCGGCAAAAGCCAAATTAAATGCAACACAATTACAAGTTGAGCGTACAGAAGACTATATGACTCTTGAAGTAGAAAAAGCATATATGCAACTTCAATTGGCATATAAAACTGTTGATGTTTTAGAAAAAGCTTACGAAACAGCGCAAGAAAATAAGCGTCTTGCTAACAATGGTTTAAAGCAAGGTTATTTACAAAAAGCGGATGTCTTATCAGTTGATGTACGAGTACTTGATATTCAAAATCAATTGCAAAATGCAAAAAGTAATATTATAAATATCTCTAATTATTTATCAGTTTTGATGAATGATACAAAGTATAATACACTAAAACCTGCAGATGAATTAGAAGTTGTATTTAAAGAATCGTTTACTGATAAAATTTCTGAAAACAGGTCTGATATAAAAGCAATGAATTTTGCATCAGATGCTTACAATCAAATGTATAAATCAGATAAGATGGCGTTTTTACCTCGATTAAATGCCTTTGGAACATATGAATTACACGATACAGAAATTTTTAGAGGACGAGCGAATGGATATCTATTTGGAGCGCAGTTGAGTTGGAATATTTTAGAGGGATCTAAACGATTTGGAAAAAAACAAAAAAGTAAAGCAGCATTTGAAAAATCAATAATAGAAAAAGAACAATATGTTGCAAAAAGTCAAATTGAATTAAATAAGGCAAATCGTATGTTACAAGACGCTAAAAATAATTTAAAATTAAGTGAATTAGCACTTAAACAATCAAAAGAAGCGTTGCGAATAAGAACAAATAGATTTAAACAAGGTTTAGAAAAAACAACAGATTTATTAATGGCAGAAACACAATATTCACAAAAGGAACTTGAATATTTAGCAACAGTTTTTAAACACAATTTTGCAATAGCATACCTAGAATTTTTAACAAAATAACGAAGAAATAAACAGACACAATGAAAAATATTTTAACAGCAGTATTATTTTTAATAGCCATCTCATTTACAAGTTGTAAAAAGGAGAAGCATGAAACATATGTTGATAATTCACCAGCAATAACGGTAAAAGTTAACGAAATTTCTCAAAAAAATAGTAATCCATTTATAGTAGCAAGTGGAAAAATAGAAGCAAAAAACAGTGTTACGCTTAGCACACGAATGATGGGTTATATCACTAAAATCAATGTAAAAGTAGGTGATAAAGTTTCAAAAGGACAATTACTATTGAGTATCAATAATTCTGATTTAGTTGCTAAACGAGCACAAGTAAATGCAGGAATAAGTGAGGCTACTGCAGGATTTGAAAATGCTAAAAAAGATTATAATCGCTATACAGCATTGTTTAAAGACAACAGCGCATCGCAAAAAGAATTAGATGATATTACAGCAAATTATAATATGGCAAAAGCTCGTTTAGAAGCTGCTAACCAAATGAAAAATGAAATCAATTCTCAGTTTTCATATGCTAATATTAGAAGTCCATTTAGTGGAGTTGTAACGAGTAAGTTTGTTAATACTGGTGATATGGCAAATCCTGGAATGCCATTATTAGCAGTAGAATCTCCTAAGATTTTTCAGGTGAGTGCTATGGTTGCTGAAAGCCAAATTTCTAAAATTACCAAAGGAACGAAAGTTAATGTGATTGTAAAATCAATAGATAAAACAATTACTGGAAAAGTAGCTGAAATTAGTACATCTGCAAAAAATACTGGAGGACAATATTTAGTGAAAATTACTTTAGATAAAACGAAAGAAAATATTATGTCAGGTATGTTTGTGTCAGTTCAATTTCCTGTTGAAAAAGTAAAAACCGATGAAGAGTCTTTGGTTTTAATACCAACAGGAGCGCTGATACATAGTGGTCAATTAACAGGAGTGTATACTGTAAGTCAAGCCAATACGGCTTTATTAAGATGGTTGAGATTGGGAAGAACTTATGGTGATAAAGTTGAAATTTTATCAGGTTTAAATGCTGATGAAAAATATATTATTTCTGCTCAAGGAAAATTATTTAATGGAGCAAAAATTACTGTTCAATAACTAAAAATTTGCGTTAGGGATTGCAGCGACATCCTTTTTATGTTTGATTTATATGTTCTAAATTATAAGGATGTAGTAAGAAACTCTTTTTATAATTTGAAGATTATAATTAATAATAACATAAAAAGATAAAGCGTAAAGCCCGTAAAACGCCCAAAAAAAATATAAATTATGCAAGACGGTTTAGCAGGAAAAATAGCCAAAAATTTTATTGGCTCTAAGCTTACAGTGCTACTAATGATAGTGTTCATGGTAGTTGGTGTATATAGTTCATTCTTAATACCAAGAGAAGAAGAACCACAAATTGATGTGCCAATGGCAGATATAATGGTTGGTTATCCTGGAGCGAGTCCAGAGGAAGTAGAATCACGTGTTATAAAACCTTTAGAAAAAATACTATCAAATATAAAAGGTGTTGAATACGTATACTCTACCTCAATGAAAGAGCAAGGGATTGTAATTGTTCAGTTTTATGTTGGCGAAGATATAGAGCGTTCGTTTGTAAAGTTATACAACGAAATTAATAAACACATGGATATTATGCCAAAAGGAGTTACAATGCCTTTGGTTAAAACACGTGCTATTGACGATGTGCCAATGCTTGGTTTAACACTTTGGAGTGAAAATTATGATGATTATCAATTAAAACAATTGGCTGAAGAGCTAACGGATGAAATTGAAAAGGTAAATGACGTATCTGTAACTAAAAAAATTGGCGGTAGAAACCGTCAATTAAGAGTTGTTTTGGATAAGGAAAAGATGGCAGAAAGCGGTTTAGATTTTTTAGCAGTTTCACAAATGATTCAGGCGAATAATCAACAATTAAGCGCAGGAAAATTTTCTAAAAATGACACAGAATTTTTAGTAAATACAGGGCAGTTTTTAGAAAATGTAGAAGATGTTGAGAATTTGGTTGTAGGTGTTCAAAAAAATAATCCAATTTACTTAAAGCAAATAGCTACAATTGTAGATGGACCAGAAATACCGAAAGAATATGTAGCTCTAGGATTTGGTCAAGCAAGTGAAAAAGCATTAAAATATAAATCAGAATATCCTGCCGTAACCATATCAGTTGCTAAGAAAAAAGGTGGAGATGCTATGACTATCGCCGAGCATATTCTGAAGAAAATAAATAGTTTAAAGCGTACGATTATTCCTTCAGATGTTCATGTAGAAGTAACACGTAACTATGGAGCAACTGCATCCGAAAAAGTATCAGAATTATTAGTACATTTATTTGGTTCAATTATAGCAGTAACATTAGTTGTTATGCTTGCTATGGGATGGCGAGGAGGATTGGTTGTGTTTTTATCAGTGCCAATTACCTTTGCATTAACATTGCTAAGTTATTATTTAATGGATTATACATTAAATAGAATTACCCTTTTTGCTTTAGTATTTGTTACAGGAATTGTGGTAGATGATTCTATTATTATTGCTGAAAACATGCACCGACATTTTAAAATGAAACGCTTGCCTTTTAAACAAGCAGCTTTATACGCTATAAATGAAGTTGGAAATCCAACTATTTTAGCAACTTTTACTGTAATTGCAGCAGTTTTACCAATGGCTTTTGTTTCTGGAATGATGGGTCCTTATATGGCGCCAATGCCAATTGGAGCTTCAATAGCAATGATGATATCACTGTTTGTAGCCTTAACAATTACACCTTATTTAGGATATATTTTCTTACGTGAAAAAGAGAAAAAAACAGGTACTTCAGAGGTAGAAGAAGAGGATGAAGTAAAAAAACTACAAGGTACTTTTTTATATAGATTATATGATAAATTAGAACGCCCATTAATTGAAAAGCCTAAAACACGTTGGATATTTTTAGGGATAACCGTAGTTCTATTGTTTGCATCAATGGCATTATTTTTCACAAAAAGTGTTGCCGTAAAAATGCTTCCTTTTGATAATAAAAACGAATTTCAAGTAGTAGTTGATATGCCAGAAGGTACAACTCTAGAACGTACAGCAGTAGTAGTTAAAGAAATTTCACAATATTTAGCAAAACAACCAGAAATAGTTGATTATCAGAGTTATATAGGTACATCTGCACCAATAACGTTTAATGGTTTAGTACGTCATTATGATCTACGAAGAGGAAGTAACGTTGCTGATATTCAGGTAAATTTAACAGACAAACATGATAGAGATTTACAAAGTCATGATATCGCGCGTTCAATACGTGCAACGGTTCAAAAAATAGGAAAAAAATACAACGGAAATGTAAAAGTAGTTGAAGTGCCGCCAGGACCTCCTGTGTTATCAACAATAGTTGCTGAAATTTACGGTCCAGATTATGATAAACAAATTGATGTTGCCAATCAAGTTCATAATATATTAAAAAACACTGATGATGTGGTAGATGTAGATTGGATGGTTGAAGCAAATCAAACCGAATATGAGTTTATTATTGATAAAGAAAAAGCAATGCTTTATGGTGTAGCGCCACAACAAATAGTTTATACTATGAATATGGCACTCTCAGAAAGAGCAACAACATCACTTTATGACGAAAATTCGGCGACTCAAATAGGCGTTGTTTTATCATTAGATGAAAAAGAAAAATCTACTTTAGATGATATTTCTCAATTAAAAGTTAAATCACAACAAGGTACGATGGTTACTATTGGAGATTTGGTAAAAATTGAAAAACGAAATAGAGCGAAAAGTATTTTTAGAAAAAATCAGAAACGCGTAGTTTATGTAACTGCTGATATGGCAGGAAAATTAGAAAGTCCTGTTTATGCAATTTTAGGGATGAGTGATAAATTAAAAGAAATTACACTTCCAGATGGTTATAAATTAGATGAATTATATCTAAAACAACCAGAACTAGAAGAGAATTATACAGTAAAATGGGATGGTGAATGGCAAATAACTTTAGAGGTATTTAGAGATTTAGGGATGGCATTTATTGGTGTTATTGGTATTATTTATATTCTAATTGTAGGATGGTTTGAAAGTTTTAAAGCACCAATTGTAATGATGGCATCAATACCATTATCATTGATTGGTATTATTTTAGGACATTGGTTTATGGGAGCGTTTTTTACAGCAACATCATTTATTGGAATGATTGCACTTGCTGGAATCATGGTTCGAAACTCCATTTTGTTAATTGATTTTGTAAACCTAAGACTAGATGAAGGAGTACCATTAAAACAAGCTGTAATTGAAGCAGGAGCAGTAAGAACGATGCCTATTTTATTAACAGCAGGAACTGTAGTTATTGGTGCATTTGTAATATTATTTGACCCAATATTCCAAGGTTTAGCAATCTCATTAATGGGAGGAACTATCGCCTCAACAGTACTTACCTTATTAGTTGTGCCGTTGGTTTACTATTTAATAGAACGTAAAAATTATAAATAAAAAATAAGATGAAATTAGTAATTGTAACAACGGTAAATCAGTATAAAAAAGAAGTACTAAATCTTTTTAGAGATGCTGATATATTAAATTTGAGTGAATCAAATATTGAAGGACACAAGTTTTATAAAGTGAAAAATATGGCGCAAAATTGGTTTTCATCAGAAAGAAGTAGCGTTAAATCAAATTTGTTCTTCTCATTTGAAGATGAAGAAAAAATAAATAAATTATTTGAATTGATTAAAGATTTTAACGCAGATTTAGATTCTAAAAACCCAATAAAAGCAATAGTCTTGCCAATTGAAAAAAGTATATAAAATGAAAAACAAATTAATTAAAGCAATTGCAGGTACATTCGTGTTAATAAGTTTATTGTTAGCAGTTAAGTTTAATATTAATTGGCTATGGTTTACAGCATTTGTAGGTGCTAATTTATTGCAATCATCAATTACAAATTGGTGCTTGATGGACATTATTTTAGAAAAAATATTTAAAATTAAAGACTAATAGAACGATTTTAAATATAGATACTTAAAACTATTTATTTCCCCCTAAAAAATAGTAGTTTTATTAAAAGCGAAGGTTTTCCTTCGCTTTTGTTGTTTAATTTATCCCTAAATTAAAAGGTTTTTTTATATCTTGCATTCTTCTTATGATACAATTTATATTAAACAACAAAATAATTAAAACAACTGTAAATTCAGGTGTAACTTTACTTGATTTTATCAGAGAACATCAGCAATTAAAAGGCACTAAAATTGGCTGTAGAGAAGGTGATTGTGGCGCATGTACTGTATTGGTCGGAGAGTTGATTGACGGCAAAGTAAGTTATAAATCAATTACTTCATGCATTTCACCGCTTGGTAATGCAAGCGGAAAACATATTGTTACAATAGAAGGAGTTAATCTACCCAAAGAGTTGAACGTTGCTCAACAATTAATGACTGATAATTACGCAACACAATGCGGTTTTTGTACTCCGGGATTTGTGGTTTCTATGACAGGTTTTGCACTTGCTGATGTAAAAATTCTAAATACATGTAATGATGCTGTAAGTGGTAATATTTGTAGATGTACAGGCTATAAATCTATAGAAAAAGCAGGATTTGAAATTGAAGAAAAACTTTTACATAAGGATGATAATAATAAAATAGAATGGTTGATTAAACAAGGTTTTATTCCTGATTATTTTAAAACGATTCCTGATAAGTTAACAAAACTCAAAATTCAAAACTCAAATTTATTAACTTCCGAAGGAATTACAGTTGCCAACGGAACAGATTTGTATGTGCGTTACGCAGACAAACTATCCGAAGAAAAAGTACACTTAATTTCTGATATTAATTCGCTAAAAGGAATTTCTTTTTCGGATGATATTTGTACAATTGGTGCAAATACTACCGTTACCGAATTATTAGAAAATGAACGCTTAAGAACTGTATTCCCAAAATTAAAACAGTTTTTAAAACTAATATCCTCAGAGCAAATTAGAAATATGGGAACTCTTGGAGGTAATTTTGTAAACGCATCACCTATTGGTGATATGTCTATTTTCTTTTTAGCACTAAATTCTACTTTAACAATCCAAAATGATAAAGGAGAAATAAGACAAATTCCATTTCAAAAATTTCATCAAAATTACAAACAATTCGATTTGCAAGAAGACGAATTGATTCAATCAATTTCATTTAAAGCAATAGATAGTTCAGAATATTTTAATTTCGAAAAAGTGAGTAAACGAACTCATTTAGACATTGCAAGTGTTAATACATCTATAAGAATAAAAATAGCAAACAATATTATAGTAGATACTCATATTTCAATTGGTGGAGTTGCAGCAACACCCAAATATTTAGAAAACACGCGATTATTTTTGATAGGAAAACCAATTGACGTATCAGTAATTAAAGAAGCAGCAGTTATTTTGCAATCAGAAATCACACCAATTAGTGATGTTAGAGGTACAAATATTTACAAACGATTATTATCCAAACAACTATTTTTTGCACATTTTGTAGAATTATTTTCTGATAAAATTGATTTACAAAATTTAATAACTAACTAAAAAAATGAAAAACATAGATTCATACACACACCTTAGAGGAGAATCACTTTTTGTAGATGATATAATGCTGCGACAAGACGCTTTGTTTGGCTTGGTATTTGACTCGCCAAAAGCACACGGAATTATAAAAAACATTGATTATTCTGAAGCCGAAAATTTAGAAGGAGTTGTAAAAATATGTACGTATAAAGATATTTTGGGCGAAAATCAAATTGGTGGAATCATTCCTGACGAACCGCTTTGGGCAGAAGATGAAGTTCATTTTTGGGGACAACCCATCGCTTTTATTGTGGCAGAAACCGATGCGATTGCTAAAAAAGCAAGAGCACTTATCAAAATTGATATAGAAGAATTACCTGTAATTACTACTGCTAAAGAAGCCAAAGAAAAAGGAAGTTTTATCAATGCTCCACGTTCTTTTAACTTAGGGAATGCTAAAGAATCGTTTAAAAATTGCGAGTATGTTTTTGAAGGTGAAGTGTTTTCAAACGGACAAGAACATTTGTATCTTGAAACTCAAGGATGCTATGTAGAACC
>CAMZLV010000127.1 GCA_947311835.1 uncultured Lutibacter sp.
TCATAATCTTCATTCCATTCCAATCCACTATTCATATGTAGCAAATCATCAATAGTTATTTTTGAACGTTCATCATCTTTCCAAGCATTGATAGGAGCAGTATCAGTTACATGTAACTTCCCTTGTTTTTGAAGGATCCCATACATAGTTGCTGTGATACTTTTAGTCATAGACCAACCTAAATGGAGAGAATGTTCATCAAAACCTTTTGCGTTTTGTTCGGCTATTATGTGATCTTTATAAATTACTAAAACCGAACGCGTTTTATTGGCGCTATCAAAAGCCTTATTTACAATATTATTTATTTTTTGATAATCTACATTGCTAAAAACGGTGTCTTTTTGAGGTGAATCTCCATAAGGAAATGGCAAATTTTTTGGTGTTTTATTTCGCTTAGGAACTAAATATGATGCATCGTTTACATAATCATCATTTATTAAAACAGCGCCCAAACCATCACGATAAATTGCTGTGCGCTTTTTTAATCCAAACACATTGGCTGTTGCTGATTTTTTTGAGGTATTCACAGTAACATTAGCAGCATTTATCGGCTCAAAATTGTTATCTTCATTATTTACCGACTCTAAGGTTCTATCAGCCATAAAAATTACGGATGTAGCACTTTTAGCAGCATATCCTGTAATAATATTTAATCTAGGATAATTGGTATATACGACATAAGTCAATCCTAATAAAAGGAGTAGGAAAACGTATTTTAATAATTTTTTCATTTAATATATTATTTTGTTTTTTGATTAAAAATGAAATCAGCATAACCTCATTATAGCATTGATTTATTACTGCATTAACTCATTACAACATTAACACATTATTGCATTAACTAATTACAGCATTAACTCATTATAGCATTCCCTCATTACAACATTAACTCATTATCATTTCAAAATCAGCAATTTCATCATTTCTCGCGCTGCGACTTCTGCTTTTAATTTGATAAAATCTCTTGGTGTTTCATCTCCTATTTCATACGTAATAGATTCGGCTTTAAACTGTAAATAAAACCATCCTTTTGAAATTGGATCACCAATTGCATATGGTCTGTCGTCTGGCGTATAATTCGGTAATGCATCATCTATTGCTTTAAGCCAATAATCTTTAAACGGATAAATTGTAGGATGCATATCATCGGTAAAAGTATAGTATAAATCGGTTTGAGTGGAATGAAAATCAATTCCTAAAATGACGTTATTTTTTGAATTATTTGTAACGTCAACTATATTATTTACAATCGTTTTTATTTCTTGTTGACGATAATAAGCCCAATCTCTATTCATATCTATTCCACCAGAATTATGGCGCCAATGTCCTAAATCTACTCCATCAGGATTTAACATAGGATACACCAAAACACGGTATTTTTTTCTAAAATCGTTTGCCAATCTATTGTCTTTTACGATTTCTTCAACAAAGGCTTGCATAGCCATATATCCTGAAACTTCTGGAGGATGTTGGCGACTCAAAATTACAATTGTTTCTTTCTTTTTAACTTCACCATTATAAATATCTAATGCAATTAAATCTCTATTTAGTTTGCTTTTTCCAACGGTTTTAAAACGAACATCCTTATGATTTGCAAGGTTTTTAGCCCAATTTTTAGCATCTGTTGATGTGTTTAACTCTTGAGCAGCAATCCATAATTTGTTTTTATCAATAGCCAAGGTTAGCATTGCGTTTTTAGCACTGTCTATTAATTTAAAATTAGTACTATCAATAGGTTTCCAATTTTTTCCATCATTGCTCAATTTTGGCCAATAACGATGTGTTGCGGTTGGATAATTCAATTTTATATTGATAATTCTTTTTTTATCTGATGAAACTCTAAAAGCGTAATGAGCACTCGGATTTATAGGTTCGTTTTCTGGCAGTATAGTTGCAACAAAAATAGAATCATTTTCTTTTGTGAAATTATTCAATCGTGCGCCATCAAATTCATTATCAGCAGTAATACCATCTACAAAATAAGCTTTTTTAACTTGATATTTTATAGGATGATTGGACGTATCAAAAGCATTCGGAAATTCATGGGTTTTTAATTTTGTGCTTCCGCAACTCATCATCAACAAAGAAAATAAGGCGAACAATAATATATGTTTCAAACTAGTTCTATTTTTATTTAGTATCATTCTAATTTATTTATTGTTATCCTAACAAAAATAGTACTTATTTCGTAATTTTGCCATTAAGAATGATTCTAAAAAAGAAATATGTTTGATATTGACAGTATTCGCACCGAATTTCCGATTCTAAAACGCACAATTAACGGCAAACCGTTGGTTTATTTTGACAATGCAGCAACTTCACAAACACCGCAAGTTGTTATTGATGCTATTGTTGATTATTACAGCAATTACAATGCTAATATTCATAGAGGAGTGCATACCTTAAGCCAAGAAGCAACTGATAAATACGAACAAGCTCGTATTAAAATTCAAAAACATTTTAATGCTAAAAAACCGTATGAGGTTATTCTTACAGCAGGAACAACACATAGTATTAACATTGTTGCAACTGGTTTTTCATCACTATTAAAAAAAGGAGATGAAGTAATCGTTTCGGCACTCGAACACCATTCTAACATAGTGCCTTGGCAGATGTTATGCGAACGAACTGGCGCTATTTTAAAGGTAATTCCAATGAATGAAGAAGGTGAATTACAAATGGATGTTTATGATGAATTATTAACTGCTAAAACAAAAGTAGTATTTGTAAACCATGTTTCTAACGCACTTGGAACTATCAATCCTATTAAAGAAATTATTGACAAAGCACACAAGTTTGGCGCTGCCGTTTTGATTGACGGCGCACAGGCTTGTCCGCATATAAAACCAAATGTTCAAGAATTAGATGTTGACTTTTATGTAGCATCAGCGCATAAAATTTATGGGCCAACAGGAGTTGGTATTTTGTACGGAAAAGAAGAATGGCTCAATAAATTACCGCCATATCAAGGAGGAGGAGAAATGATAAAAGAAGTTACTTTTGAAAAAACTACGTATGCTGATTTACCTCATAAGTTTGAAGCAGGAACGCCAAATATTTGCGGCGGAATTGCCTTTGGTGTAGCCTTAGACTATGCAAATAATATCGGATTTGATGTGATTGCAAAACGAGAAAATGAGTTGTTAGTTTATGCTACTAAAAAACTTTTGGAAATAGAAGGATTGCGTATTTATGGAACTTCGGAAGAAAAAACGGCTGTAATTTCTTTTAATATTGATGGAATACATCCGTACGATATTGGTGTAATTATTGATAAATTGGGAATTGCTGTAAGAACAGGACATCATTGTGCGCAACCAATTATGAATTTTTATAAAATTCCTGGTACTGTGCGTGCATCGTTTAGTTTTTACAATACTTTTGAAGAGATTGATGTGTTTATAACTGCTGTTAAACGTGCTAAAATGATGTTGAGTTGATGTGAGTTCGATCTAAGAAAAGGGTTAAATACTTGTAAAATAGAGAAAGAATTATTAACTTAATATTCTGAATAACAAATTAGTAATAAAATTCCCTCTATGATTACTGACAGTAAAATTATCGAAATATTTTGTCTTCTAGACGATTTTAGTAAAGAATATAACACTTTAATTACTCAGAATAGCCTTCTGAAAGAAAAGACGCAATCGAAAGCGTAAAATATCAGATGGTGAAATCATGACCATTTTAGTTGTTTTTTATTTAAAATCTTACAAAAACCTAAAGTACTTCTACATAAATCATATTTGTAAATTTATACGCAAAGAGTTTCCAGAATGTGTTTCTTATAACCGCTTTGTTGAGTTGCAAAAAAAGGTAGTCCAACCATTAGATGTATTTATGAAAACGCATTGTTTAGGTACTTGTACAGGAATTTTTTTATTTATTCTACTACTTTAAAATCTTACCATTGTAAAAGAGAAAAGCAACATAAAGTGTTTGCTGGTTTAGCAAAAAAAAGTTTTGGAACTTTAGGTTGGTTTTATGGTTTAAAATTACATCTTGTTTGTAATGATAAAGGTGAGATTATTGAGTTCCTGCTTACTCCAGAAAATGTTGATGACAGAAAACGTATTAAAAATAAGTCTTTCAATGAAAAAATATTTGGTAAAATTTATGGAGATATAGACTATCTTGGAAAATATTTATTTGACCAATTATTTGTTGATGGAATACACCTAATAACTAAAGTTCGAAAGAATATGAAGAAAAAAAGCAATGGACTTTATGGATAGAGTTTTATTAAGAAAAAGAGCGGTCATCGAAACTGTAAATGATATTTTAAAAAATGTATGTTACATTGATCATACAAGACATAGAACAATCGATAATTTTATTGCTAATCTAGTGTCAGGCTTGATAGTATATAGTTTCTTACTAAAAAAACCATCTATTGAAATGATAAATATGCTACCAAATGTTGGAACTGATTAAGTCGAACTCACGCTATTTAAGTAATAAAAAACTACCCTTTTGAGTAAGGTCTAATAGTTATTTGATTACTATTTTTGTAAAAAATCTATTTAACAATGGAAACAAGATATAGTAGGAATAGAATATACCTGAGAAAGGAAGAACAAGAGATAATTAAAAACTGCCCTATAATTTTAGGGGGATGTGGTATTGGAAGCGTAATCGCAGAATGTGCAGTGCGTTTAGGTTTTGAAAATTTAACGATTATTGATGGAGATCAAGTTGAAGCCTCCAATTTAAATAGGCAAAATTATACAGAAGAGGATATCTCTACAGATAAAGTGATAGCGATAGAAAAAAGATTAAAAGCAATAAATAAGAATGTTAATATAAAAGTACATAATTGCTTTTTAACAACATCTAATATTGGGAAATATATCAAAGGTCATAAAATTGCTATTAATGCGTTAGATTTTTCTTCGGA
>CAMZLV010000128.1 GCA_947311835.1 uncultured Lutibacter sp.
GACAAGTGATTGAACCATATTCTATTTCGGCTGGATTAGATTATCCAGGAATAGGACCTTTACACGCTTTTTTAAACGAAAGTAAGCGTGCTAAATTTATGAATGCAACCGACAGTGAAGCACTGAGTGCTGCATACGAATTAACAAAAATTGAAGGAATAATTCCTGCTTTAGAAAGTGCACACGCATTAGCCGTTTTGCCAAAGATAGATTTTAAAGAAAATCAAGTTGTGGTTGTAAATTTATCTGGAAGAGGTGATAAAGATTTAGAAACATATATTGACCGTTTGGATATAAAAGGTACAAAGTGCCAAAGTTGAAAAGGATAAAGAGCGAGTCGTCAGTTCGAGTGATTTTCGACCAAAGGAGAAAATAGTATCGAGAACATTTTGAAAGAATACTTCTCGATACAATTTGATTTCACTACCGTTTCATCAAATTACTCGAAGTGACGGAATAAACAAATACACAATTAAACGATTATACATATTATAAAATGAATTCATTACAAAAAACATTCAAAAATAAAAGCAATAATTTACTTTCCGTATTTTTTACAGCAGGATTTCCTAAGTTAGAGGATACTACAACAATTGTCAAAACATTAAACAAAAATGATGTCGATTTTATAGAAGTTGGCTTGCCATATTCAGATCCTTTAGCAGATGGTCCAACCATACAGCACAGTAGTGAAGTAGCCTTGCAGAATGGAATCAATTTAGATGTTATTTTCGAACAATTAAAATCTGTAAAAGAAGAAAATAATACTCCTTTGGTATTGATGGGATATTTAAATCAACTATTAAAATACGGCGAAAAACGTTTTTGTGAAAAATGTGTAGCCTGTGGAATTGAAACCGTAATTATTCCAGATTTGCCAATGATAGAATATGAAAATCATTATCAAGAACTGTTTAATGACTACGGAATTTCTAGTGTTTTTTTGATAACTCCTCAAACTTCAGAAGAAAGAATTCGTAAAATAGATGCGTTAACTACAAGTTTTATTTATGTTGTTGCTTCAGCATCAATTACAGGAGCAAAAGGTAAAATTTCTAATGAACAGATTGCTTATTTTGAACGGATTAAAGCCATGAAATTAAAAAGCACGTTGATTGTTGGCTTTGGAATTTCTAATAAAACTACTTTTGATACGGTTTGTAAGTATGCCAATGGAGCCATTATTGGTTCGGCTTTTATTAAGTTTTTAGAAAACAAAGGCGTAAATAATATTGATGCTTTTGTTGAGAGGATTTTAGAGTGATAGCACCTAAAAAGCATTCATGTCATTGCAACAAGGAAATGCCTTTTCTTGGAGATTGTTTTTAAGTTGATTTTCTGTTTTTATTACTTTTGATAATTCTAAGTCAGTTTTTATACTCGTACTTTCGCTATCGTTATCAAGTGTAAGAAGGATATTTTTTAATTGTTTTTTTTTAATTTTTTTCAAACGTATTTTTGTGGAATTGATACTATTGTTTTCGGAGTTTGTGATAAAATCTTTTGATGAAAAGAAAGTTTGGTCTTTTTTGTAAGCAATACTTACAATTTTAATTTTTGAATTTTTATCAACAGGAAGTTTGTTGTTGAATTCACTACTTATAGAAAACGTTTTTTTGTTAGATGAAATCAATTTTACAATACTTTTAATATTTTTATAGACTATATAATTATGCACTTGATCGAAGTTAATTTCGTTCTCTATAATAACTTCAAATCCTTGAAAATTCCAATTTTTTGCTTTTATGCCTCTGTCAATGTTTATCCAGCCTATTTTTGATTGTACAAACCCATAACTTTGCATAGTAATTTTTTTTCGCTCTTTTAATATTTGAGTATATTTTTTTATAACTTCAGATTTGTTTTCACTTGTTATAGCTAGTTTATTAAGACTGTCGGCACGTTTTATGTTTTCGGATAAACACTTGTTGTAATAGTCTTTTAGTTGGTTTATATATATACTTTTATGCTCTACATTTGTTAGTCTTTGATTTTTAAACGCGATAAATTTCTTTTCAAGTAAAGAAACGGATGTATAACCTATTGTGTCAGTTCGAAAAACGGTTTTGTTTTTGCCAATTTGTTTTTTGTAGGTAAGGGTTCTTGGTTTTGGAAATATTTTATTTAAAACCAAACTGTCAATTTCCCATAGGTTTTTATTAAGATTATTAACGTACAATTCTAATATAGAGTGGTTACAAGATTTAAAAATAACCTTTAATCTTTCTTCAAACTCTTTTGTAGCAATGAGGGTGTTGTTGAACTTTTTTGATTTTATTGTTTTGATAGTTGATGGATTTACACCGCACTCTACAAGTAAAGTTAGTTGATTATAATGAATAGTTTCAATACCATTATAATTTTTAGTTGGTAAATTGTAATATAAATGTTCAATGTTTTTTTTAGAAGAACTGAGTTTGTGGTAGTTGAGATATTCTTTTGCTGTTTTTTCAAATCCCTCAGGTAAAAAATCTAATAACTCCAAATCAAGAGGGATAAGATATTGTTTTATTTCTTGTGGATTTATCCAATTCATATTTCCATTTTTATCACGAACTCCTTCATAAACCTGCATGTTTGTTTTCTTCTGTTTAGTTGGAATTTCGATATATAAAGGATTGTCTTTGTTTATAGTTAGACTTTTACCATTAGCAGAATAATTTATAAAAATCATTCCATCAGTTTCTAATAACTTTCCGTTTGATGAAGTCGTTAAATTAGACAGAATCATATCATTTATAGTCAAAGCTTCCGCAAGTTCAAATTGAATATTTTTAGTGATAATTTTACCTTTAGAATCGCTAAAAGAACCTTTAGGAATTACAATTTTTGTTCCTTTCTTTCCAATGATTAATGTGTCTTTGTTTGGGTTGATATTAAAAAACTGACTTTCAATAATTGTGTTTTTGAATTTATCAGAAGAGGCTATTTTGGGAGAAGATTTTGGTTCTAATACTATAAGAAAAATATCCTGCTAAAATAATTACGCCTAAAATAAGTAGTGATTTCTTCATTGTAGATGGTTTAGACTTTGATTAAAGCAAATACTATTCCAAAATAAAGTTACATAAAACAATCCACAAAATCTGCTAACATATGCAACAATAATCCAACAGCAAGAATTCTTGTTTTGGAAAAAAAAGCGCCAATTACATATATTCCAATGGCAAAATAGGAGTGAAGTGGATGAAAATTAATACTGCATCTATTTGAGTCAAAAATAGGATTAGCCAACAAATGGTCTAAATCAACAAACATTGTTGCAATAAAAATCAGATATACTTTAAGCCAATTTTTTCTAAAAAATAAGAATGCAATAATTGCTGTAAAAACAAAGTGCAATCCGTAATGCGTGATAAATTTCAGGGTCATTGTGCAAAAGTAATCAAATTGTAATCAACTTTAGAAATATGATAAATTAAGGTACTAGTATTGATGGAAGTCTTAGGAACTGTTGGTTTTGATTGTGTAAGAATTTAACCAAAAAAAGACCTCACAGATTTTAAAATCTGTGAGGTCTATCATATGAGTTTTTCTATAATCTTTTAAAATCCAAACTTATAAGTAATTCCTGCTAAAACTTGTATGCCTTGTGTGTCAAAATTCACATAGCGCTGATAGTTGGTTCCTAAAAGATTATTTGCCTTTGCAAATGCTGTCAATCTATCAGTAAACACATATCCTGTATTGAGATTTAAATCAAGAAAAGAATCGAGTGTTACTATTTGCGGAAGACCAAGATAAGGTGTTGTCGTATCAAAACGTTTTCCATAAAAATAGATATCAGAACCTGCAAACCACTTTTTGTTATGGTAGTTAGCAAAAAGTGCGGCTTTTATTTCTGGTAAATTCCACGCTTCTTCTTGAGTTGTTGTTGTGTATTTTGAAAACGCTAAGTTTCCACCAAATTTTAATTCTTTTGATAAGTCTAGAGTCAATTCACCAAAAACAGAAATGGTTTTGATATCATCGTAAACAATTCCAAATGAATTTCCGAGTTCATAAGGGTTAATTAAAACGTTAATCAAATCAGATTTTGATGGATTTTGAATATATAAAGGTTTGTTTTTTTCGCTGCTATACGTTGCTTTAAGATTATAACTTACGGCTGCATTTAATTTTCCTTTTGCGCCAATATAACCATTGTATTGATTGTCGGTTTGCAAGATGTTTAAAGTAGGAGATACAAATGGATTTTCTTGTGCAAACTCACGATATGAATTTTGATTTAAATCTCCAGTAATACCAATGTAAGCAGTTAAATTTTCTTCTAAAACTTTATAAGATGCTGTTACATTAGGATAGGCAAACAAACCGTTTATCTTGTTTTCTAAATCAAGGTTGTAATAGATTTTTGCGCCTAAATTTACAGTCAAATTATTACGAAGTACCTCAAAATTTGGTGCAATACCTAATTTTAAGAAGTTGTAATTTATCTTATCTGTAGTATTGTAATTTTGGTTGAATTTTCCGTTTGTATATTCAATTATCGCAGTTGTGTTAATCAATTCAGAAGAAATAGGTAACTCAATGGTTGGTTTAATTAGTAGTTGAATTTCATTGCTATTAAACTTGTCAGAAAATTGATTTAATGCAATTTTTGCACCTTTAAACATACCATCTTTAAAATTTATTTTTCCTCCAGCAAAAATGTTGAGGTATCTTTGTTTTGGATCAATGCTACTTAAAAAAGGTTCGGTATAAATCAAGTCTTTTGGCAGTCCGTACCAATTGCTAATTTGATGTTTTGCTCCTGCATTTACTTCCCAATTGTAATCTCTATCAAATTGCTTGTAATATAAATCAAGATTTGTGTCAGAATAATTTGAGTTGAGCAAAGCATCTTTTACATTTCCTTTAGATGATAAGTGTTTGATAAATGCGCCATAATCATTATATCTCGAACTACTAGAATGAACATAAGCCTCTAATAAAGGCGTTGTATTATTTCCAAATCCAACAGAAACAAAATTAGGATATATCTTATCCATTTTTTCTTTAGCAAGACCTTTTGCTTTTCCTTTTGCAGGCGTAAAAGTTGATGCTACAGGAACTGAGTTTATTGTGTATGCAACACTATCTTTGGTGATTTTTGAGTCTTGATCTAGCGTAGGGTTTTCCTTTATTTTAAACGCATCAGAAATAGTAGGTTTATATGGTTTTACAACAGTTATTTCACCTGCATTTAAGGTGTCTTTTACGGTTTCTTCTTGTGCAAATAGCGTTGTTGAGAATAATGCGACCAATAGTATAATCAGATATTTATTCATTGTTTTTTTTGTTTTATTATTTGAAGGAAGTCTTGATTTAATTAGACCATACAAAATTTCATCTAGTTTTAATTTTCAGGCAGTACTGATTGATTTGTTTTTGCTTCTTCAGTTTTAATTTTATTGAGTTCTTTTTTTGCTTCTTCAACGATATCATCATAGTTATAGAAGTTTTTTATCACACTTTCTAAAATATAAGTTGCTTGAAAAGAATCTTTTAATTCATAATGATTTTTTGCCATAACAATCAATGCTTTTCCGCCCCAATATTTATAAGCAGCATATTCTGAAGCTATTTTTTGCACTACTATATTTGATACGCTATAATTGCCATCTTGATGCTCAAAAAAGGCATCGTAATAGAGTGCTTCTGCTTTTAATTCTCCAGAAGCGATTGTTTCTACTTTTTTATAAGCAGTTCTTGCTTTTGTATTATCATCGGTTTTAATAGCACTACGAGCAATAATGATTTGTGCGTCAGATTTTATTTGATTATCTGCTTTAGCTAGTTCTAAAATTGTTTCGGCATATTTAACTGCTTTTGAGTAATTTTCTTGTTTGTAATAACCTTTCATTAAGTTAGATTTCGCAAACAGCGTATTTTGTGTGTCGTTTGCTTCGTTTTCTAAGCGTTCTAAAACAGGAATTGCTTTTTCCCATTTTTCATCTTCAAGATAGGCTTGAGCCAAACGAGAAAGTGCTTGTTCTGTAAACTCATTTTGTTCTTGGTCAATCACAAATTTATAATGCGATATCGTTTTGTCAATCTGTTTTTGATTGTAGTACGATTGCGCTAAATAGAAATGAGATGATAATGCATGTAAGCCATTAGGAAATTTGTTTAAATAATTTTTAAATCCTAAAATTGCTTTTTTGTGATTGCCTTGTAAGTACTGACTTTCAGCTGATTCGTACATGTCATTATCTAAATCGGCATTGGTTACATTTACAAACGAAATGTCTTTTACCCAATCTGCATATTCATCTACACGTCCTAAATCTACATATATTTGACGTGCACTTGCAACGGCTTGTTTTGCTTCAGCAGTATTTGGAAACTTTTTAACTACTTTTTTATAAGTAGTTATAGCCTGTTCATTTTTATCAGTATTATAATAAATAACACCTTTTTTTAGCATTGCTTTAGAAACCAATGGACTGCGTTTAAAATGACCAATTAAATAGTCGTATTTTTCTAATGCCTTGTTTGTTTGGTTTGCATCAACATATTCGTTTGCTAATACGTAATATGCATCATCACGATATTTCGATCTTGGATAATCACTTAAAAACGTGTTTAATGTTGCTATTTTTTTTGTGTCTTGACGTATAAAACCGTAGCAAATTGCTTTTTGAAACAGTGCGTAATCTGCATCAGAAGTTTTGTTTTTAACGATTTTATCATAAGTTGTAATTGCATTTCTATAATCGCTTGTTACAAAATAAGTATCTGCCAATCGTAAGTAACTATCGTTTACTTTTACTTTATCATCAGAATTTTGATTGATGTATTGCTGAAATTGAGTTCCTGCTTTTTGATATTCTTTTTGTTTAAAATAAGTGTAAGCAAGATTGTAATTCAAATTTTTATATTCTGATGTGTTTATAGCATCGCTATTTGATTTAAAAGCATTAAAATTGGTCAATGCATCGTCAAAATTGTTTAATCTGAAGTTAGATTCTCCTTTCCAGTATTGCGCTCGAGCAATAATATTTTGGTCATTATTTTGCGTTAGTGCTTTGTCAAAATTTACAATAGCATCATTGTATTTTTTTTCATTAAATAATTGAATACCTCTAAAAAAGGTTGCTTTTTGATACAAAGCATTGTTTTTAGATTGTTTTTTGTTTTCAAGATATTGAATCGCACCTTCATAATCTTCCGAAGTCAAATATGCACTAATGATTAAGGTTTCAATTTCTTTTTTTTGTGATGATTTTGGATATTTTTTTAGATAATCTTGCAGTACTTCAGGTACACTTTTATAAGGGTTTCCTATTTCGTAACTAAGTTTTGCGTAGTTTAAATAAGCATCTTCTTGCAATGTTGGTTTAAATTCCATTTGCGATGCATTTCTAAAGGCATTTAATGCTTCAGATTTTTTATTGAGTTTTAAATAGCATTCAGCCAAATGATAGTATGCGTTTTGCGCAACTGCATTGTCACCATTTATTATTTTATTGAAATAGGAAATGGCATTTTCATAATCATTTTGTTTATAATAAGCATAACCAAGCATATAATAGTCAGTATTATTCCATTTTCCTCTTGTGCCTTTGTAATTTTTTAGATGCGGAATGGCTTCACTATAATTTTTAAGATTAAAGTAACTTTCGCCAATAATTTTTGAAATTTGTGAATGTTCATTCTTTTTAGCAGTTGCAAGAAGAGGTTTTCCGAGTTCAATCGCTTTTTCAAATTTTCCACTTTTAAAGTTGATGTCTGCTAAATAATAAGATACATTTTTTTTATATGATTCATCAGCAGCAACTTTGCCTAAATACTCATTAGCAGTATCATAATCATCATCAGAATAGGCAATATAACCAAAATAATATTTGGCTTGTGAGCCGTATTTTGGTGAATCTAATAAAGGTTTGAAATACTTTTTAGACTGTTTGTAATTTTTAGTTGCAAATAGTGCGTAACCATTCTTAAAGTTATAATCTTCTTTTTGTTTTATAGATAGTCCATCAGCATTTGCTTTCTTATACCATTTTAAGGCATACGCATATTTTCGAGCTTTAAAATAATATTCAGCAGTTTCTATAAAGGCTTTATTTTGTTTAGTGCTTGTAGGATATCTTTTTACAAAATTCAGCATCATATCATCAGCACCATTTTGATTCAATCGTATGGCACAATTGGCAACATAGTATTCACAATTGGCTCGTTGTTCAGAAGAATTATCAAACGATTCTTTTATTGAATTAAATAATTGTTGTGATGCAAGATACGATTTGTCATTGTAGAGTTCAATAGCGTGTTTGTAATCTTTAAAAGCGTCAGTAATAACAGCTGTTTTTTGTGCAAAAGAAGTTAAGTATAATGCAGATATACAAAGTGTTATAATGGTTTTTTTAAAATTCATATCATTAATTTTATACAAGTCTAGTAGTAGTCAAATATACTACCATAACGCATATAATGTTTGAAATTGTATAAAAAAATGATATTATTTTTTCCTATTCATTCAAAAGTGTGTCCATCAATTCGTTAAATTCTTTTACATGTTTGATATAATAATCGCCTGTTGCAGGTCCTGAAAAACCAGTATGAATAGACCGCACTTTTCCTTTTTTATCTATAATTATAGAAGTAGGAAACGACATAATATGGTTTAACATTGGCAATGATTTAGATGCAGCGTCTTTATTAGATGTTCCTGCAATAAGGTAATCGTACTGAACATTATAGTTTTTTATTACTTTTTGCACTCTTGCTTTGGCATATTCAAAATCATCTTTTGCTTCATAAGCCAAACCAATAATTTCAACACCTCGATTTTTGTTTTTATCATACCATTTTGAATAGAATTTTGTTTCGTCCATACAATTTGGACACCAAGTACCAAAAACTTGTAAAATCACAACTTTGTTTTTGTACTTAGGATTGTTTAATGTAATTAATTTTCCATCAAGATTGGGAAAAGAAAATTCAATTTTATCATACCCTTCCTTTAAATAGGTTAGTTTGTTTGGGTTTGGTAATGAAGCGTTTTCATTTTTATATCCTATAAATTTTTGATGATATGATTTTCCTGACCAAAAATCTCCTTTCAAAGTATCATTTTCAAAAGTTGCTTTAAAAACAAACGCATGATTTCCGTCAAAGGCATATAATGTGAATTTATTATCATCAGTTGTACCTTCTAAAAAACGATAATCTCCTGTTTTAGTAAGTATGGTTCCTTTTAATTTATTTTTTTTGGTTTTAAACAATCCGATAGTTTGATTGGTTGTTCCATCATTTTCTAAAAAATTGATTGACCATTTTCCGTCAAAAGTCTTGTTAGATGTCATTTTATCCAATCGTTCGTTTTTACCGAATGTAGCCTTAAAAGGCAATATATAATCATCAACGTAATTTTTAGTATAAACTCCTGATAATGAATTGCCGTTTATTTTTGCTTTTATAGTTGCATCAAATATGTGCATTGGAAAAATAACAGAGTCGTTTTTAACCGTTACCTCATTAATTGCAATCATATTATCGCTGTCGTGTAGTTTTATTTTAAAACTGTCACCATCTTTAAAAACTTCAAAAATAAAAGGAACTTGATGATTTTGGACATTGATTTCTCCTCTCCAAAAACCAGTTTTAAGTTTTTGTGATTTTTTTTCAGAAGAACAAGAGAAAAAGATAAAAAAGGAAAAAAATAATACAATGTAAAGGTTAATTTTATTCATTTTATTTAGAGTTTAAAATTCATTCAAATATATGTAATTAGTATTAAGTTGATAAATTTTTGATAGCTAATTGATAATGCCTAACTTTGTATGCAAATAACTATCTATGCAAGAATCTGTACTTTTTCTTAAAAACGCATCTATTTTTCAGCGAGACAACTTGGTTTTGTCAAATGTTAATGTTGAAGTAAAAAAAGGAGAGTTTATCTATATAATTGGTAAAACTGGTAGCGGAAAAAGTAGTTTAATGAAAACTTTGTACGGCGATTTAGAACTTCAAAAGGGTGAAGGAGCAATTGTAGACTATGATTTAAAAAAATTAAAAGAAAAGGAAATTCCGTTTTTAAGACGTAAACTTGGAATTGTTTTTCAAGATTTTAAATTATTAAATGATAGAACTGTAAGTGATAACTTACTTTTTGTATTGAAAGCAACAGGTTGGAAGGATAAAGCGAAGATGAAAGAGAAAATTAATGAAGTTTTGACAAAAGTAGGAATGCAAACTAAAGGCTTTAAAATGCCTTTTGAGTTAAGTGGTGGAGAGCAACAACGGATTGCTATTGCACGTGCTTTGTTAAATGATCCGGAATTAATTTTGGCTGATGAACCAACAGGAAATTTAGATCCGAGAACGTCAATTGAAGTTATGGCGCTTTTAGAAGAAATTCATAAAAGCGGAAAAACAATTTTGATGGCAACACATGATTATGCTTTAATTTTAAAATATCCGCACAGAACCTTAAAATGTGAAGGAGAAGAAATTTTTGAGGTAGTGCAGTAGTTTACTATTCAAAAATTATAGATTTTATTTTTTCGGCACTTTTTTCTGTATTAAATTTTTTTAAACTTTCTAGTCTTTTATTAATTGTTTCTTGATCAAACTTTTTATCAAATAGCATTGCTGTTTTTTGTATGAATTCTTCTTTTGTATTGGCTTTTTCTACATTATTTTCTAAACCAGTATCATCTACCATTTTATTGTTAGCAATAACAAATTTACCTTGATATAAAGCGTTTAGTAATTTTAATTTAATACCTGTTTTTTGAAATGTAGGAAGTGCGTTTATATGTGCTTTTTTAAATAAATTTTTTAAGTCATTATCTGATTTAAGCAAGCTGAATTGAATGTTTTTATATTTCTTAATTTCTGATGTAATTTTTTTATTTTGATGGCTTGATGCTATAATTAATTTAAATGAAGAATTTTTATACACATCGATTAAAAATAAAGCAGCTTTAACATTTTCAGATACAGCGATATTACCATGATATAAAACGAATTTATCATTACATTCAATAGTGCTACTAAATTTAGTTATTTCATGAAAAACAGGTATGTAAGTCGCTTTGTTACCGTATTTTTTTGAAAAATAGTCTTGTTCATATGGTGAAATTGTAAAAATACCATCAACTTTATTTAAAATAGGTTCATAATTATACAGTCTATTTGCTTCTTGTTTGAAAAATATTTTTTTTGGGATATTTCGTTCGCTATCAGAAAGACCTTTATAAAATAGATGCTCAATATTATGAGTTCGTACATATACTTTTTGAGTAGAAATTTTATTTATAAAAATTGGGAACGTAGTATGTAGTCCTTCAAAAAGAATCGGAAAATCATTGTTAGTTAAATTCTTTATTAAAGCCTTATTTGCTCTACTTTTAACTATAAAAGGTTCTTTTGATAAGAGACTTTTTAAGAATGAGTTTCTATTGTAATAATGCACTTTTACGCAGTATTTTTCTAATTCTTTTTGTTGTTTCCTTCCGTATTCAAAAGTGTGAAGTGTTATTTCTATTCCAAGTTTTTTTAACTCAATAAGTTTATAAAAAACATCAATTACTCCACCGTAATTTGCAGGATATGGCACATCAAATGAAACGATATGTAAGTTGTTAGTTGAGATTTTTAAAAATTGTTTTTAGTTTTTCTTTTTCAGATGACCAAATTAATTCCTTTTTTGCTATTAATAATTCAGTTTTGTAATTTTTTTGCAAAAGAGTTTCAATTTGTAATGCAAGTTTAACAGGATTTCTATCAATTATAACTTCACCAACTTGATAGTCATCAACAATACGTTTCATTTCAGGTAAATTAGAAACTAAAATTGGGATTTCAGCGTGTATATAATCAAATATTTTATTTGGCAATGCAAAATGGTAATTCATTCCTAAATCTTCTTCAATACTGATGCCTAAATCGGCAATAGGAGTAATGGTTTTTAACTTGTCTGGAGTTATTTTACCTATAAATTTAACCTTATTAGTAAGGTTGAGTTTGTTAGTTTGTATTTCTAATTGATTTGCAATATCACCATTACCAATAATAATAAAAATACAGTTTTTGAGATGTTGCATGGTTTCTATCATCAATTCCAAACCTCTACCAATATTAAGTGCGCCTTGGTAAATAATAATTTTTTTATCCTTGATTTTAAAAGGAAGTTCGCTAATTTTAATAGATGTTTTTTCGGGAAGATTTTGAATAACCTTAAAGTTAGTTCCGTATTTATTATTGTAATAAGCAGCAATAGATTGACAAACCGTATAGCAGTTTTTTAACTTCGGAAGGATAAATTGTTCTATTCTTAACCATGTTTTTTGCACTTTAGGTCTGTTGATTAATTCAGGAACTTCTGTAAATAATTCGTGACTATCATACACCAATTTTTTGTTTTGAAGTTTGCTTATTAAGTAATTTGGAAGTAAAGTGTCAAGATCATTAGCTAATAAAACATCTTTTTTTGTAAAGAGTAATTTAAAAAATAAGCGCAAATTGTATTCAGCATAAAAAAGAAAACCATTGTTGAATAACAATCTCATTCTGTATGTGTCATAAGGTCTTTTTAAAGGCAAACTAGTCGGTAGTTTTCGTCCTATTAACAAAATATTAAAACCCAATTCTTGCAACGTTTTAGATACTTTATAAACACGTTGATCTGTTGTTAAATCATTAGTTACCGATATTATGATGCGTTTCATTTACTTAAATAAAACTGCAAGATAAACATATTATATCATCCAAATAAGTGGATAATGAATATAAAAGTAATTACGAATAAATTCTTAATAAAAAATTAACCAATTCTAACTATTCTAGAGGTATATTTACCTTCTGTCATTCTAAACGCTAGTGAAGAATCCTTCAAAATGATATTTAAAGATACACATTGTAAAAATGTTCTTATTAATCTTTTCCTGTCATTCTGAACGATAGTGAAGAATCTTATGCGAAAAATGTTATGCCTTAACGCTCTTTAGTTTAAAATATAACTTTAGCAATCGCTTCAATATTGGTAGATTTTCCCATAGAATAATAATGAAGTAACGGAACACCTTTGGCAATCAACTCTTTACTTTGCTTAATTGCCCATTCAATACCAACTTGTCTTACTGCTTTATTGTCGTTGCACTTTACAACTTCCATTACCAATTCATCAGGTAAATCAACCTTAAATCGATGCGGAATAATATTTAACTGTTTTTTTGTTGATATCGGTTTTAATCCAGGAATTATAGGAACGGTTATCCCTGCAGTTCTGCATTTATCAACAAATTCAAAGTATTTTTGATTGTCAAAAAACATTTGAGTGATAATATAATCTGCACCGTTTTTAATTTTTTTCTTTAAAAAATGAATGTCTGATTCTAAACTTGGTGCTTCCATATGCTTTTCTGGATATCCTGCAACGCCAATACAAAAGTTAGTTTTTGATGTGTTTTGCAATTCATCATCTAAATAGTTTCCATTATTTAAATCAGTAATTTGTTGCACCAATTCACTTGCAAATTGATGTCCTTCTTTTTCTGAAGTAAAGTAGGTTTCACTTTTTACGGCATCTCCGCGAAGGGCTACTACATTGTCTATTCCTAAAAAATCTAAGTCGATTAATAAATTTTCGGTATCTTCTTTTGTAAATCCACCACACAAAATATGAGGTACAGCATCTACTTGATATTTGTTTTGTATTCCTGCACAAATCCCTACAGTTCCAGGACGTTTTTTTACCACTTGTTTTTTTAACAAACCATTGTCCAACTCCTTATAAACATATTCTTCTCTATGATAAGTTACATCAATAAAAGGAGGATTAAACTCCATTAATGGATTAATGTTATCAAAAATTGATTGAATATTTTGCCCTTTTAATGGCGGTAAAATTTCAAATGAAAACTGTGTATTTCCATTTGCTTTTTTTATGTGTTCTGTTATTTTCATCTTCCTAAATCTCCAAAGAGGACTTTTTTTAGTTAATTGATATCTCTATTTTACTTATTTCAATTTTTTTCTCTGTGATAAGACCTCACAGGTTTTCAAAACCTGTGAGGTCTTTGTTAATTTGCAATAGTTGGATGCAGCCACTTGCGTGCTTTTGCTAATTCTATTCCTTTTCTTTGAGCGTAATCTCTTACTTGATCGTCTTTTATTTTTCCTAAACCAAAGTATTTTGTATTTTCATTAGCAAAATAATAACCAGAAACTGCAGCTCCAGGCCACATTGCCATACTTTCAGTTAGTTTTACACCAATTTTATTTTCTACATCTAATAACTTCCAGATGGTTTCTTTTTCTAAATGATCTGGACAAGCAGGATACCCTGGTGCAGGACGAATACCTTTGTAATTTTCTTTTATCAACTCTTCATTAGTAAGTGTTTCATCATTACCATAACCCCAATGTTTTACCCGCACTTGTTTGTGTAAATATTCTGCAAATGCTTCAGCAAAACGGTCTGCAATGGCTTGTGCCATAATTGCGTTATAGTCGTCATCTTTGTCTTTATACATTTTTGCCAACTCATCTGCACCAAAAATAGCCGTACAAAATGCACCCATATAATCTTGCTTACCATTTTCTTTAGGTGCAATAAAGTCTGACAAAGCAAAACTTGGTTTTCCTTCTCGTTTTTTTAATTGTTGACGTAGCGTTCTAAACACAAAAGTATTGTCTGGTCGAGCGGAGTCGAGGTGACTTTTAGGTTTTCTATGAATTTCAATATCATCATCATGTATGGTATTTGCTTCAAACAAGCCAAAAATCCCTTTTGGTTTTAAAAGTTGCTTTTCTATAATTTCTTTTACCATTTTTTGAGCATCTGCAAATAAAATTGTGGCTTGTTCGCCAACCACTTTATCGGTTAAAATAGTTGGATATTTACCATGTAAATCCCAACTTCTAAAAAACGGACTCCAATCAATAAAAGGCACTAATTCCTTTAAACTCAATTGCTCTAAGGTTTGCACGCCCATTTCTTTGGGTTTTACAATCCTAGTTGTATCCCAATTTATTTTAAATTTTCGTTTACGCGCTTCATCAATAGTTATGTAATTTTTTGTTTTTCCTCGTTTTAAAAATTTATCTCTAAACTCTTCATAATCCTTTTTAAGTTTGACAACATATTCGTTTTTTGTATCAGGATTTAGCAAATCGCCAACAACAGTTACTGCTCTAGATGCATCGTTTACATGTACAACGGCATTTTTATATTCAGGATTGATTTTAACAGCCGTATGTGCTTTAC
>CAMZLV010000129.1 GCA_947311835.1 uncultured Lutibacter sp.
GAACTCAATTAAAAGGAGTAAGAAAAGTGGATTTCTTTATGTTTAGGTTACAAAAATTATTCGCCTAAAAACAAAAATCCCACAAGTTTTGCGCTTGACCCAAGAAAAGTAGATTTCTTTATGTTTAGGTTGCAAAAATTATTCGCCTAAAGACAAAAATCCCACAAGTTTTGTACTTGATCCTATATAAGCAATCCATTAGCAGGATTTGTAATACTGTTTCTTTGCGAATTTGTCATTCGAGGTGTTAGTATTCCTTTGTCAGTTGAAGTAATGTCTAAAATCGAACTTGGGTCAGGATTTGTTGTTCCAACTCCTACTTGTGAAAAAGTTATAATTGAAAATAAAAAGGTAATAATTGTTAAGTTAAATGATGGTTTCATTCTTATGGGATTAAAAAATTTGCGCAAAAGTACTTATTTAAAAGCAATTAGCGAAATTTCTACATTCACAAATTTTGGTAAGTTACCAACCTCAACAGTTTCGCGTGCTGGAGCGGTATTTGTATCAAAATATTTTCCATAAACAGCATTAATTTTTGAAAAATTATGCATATCAGAAATAAAAATACTGGTTTTTAGTACGTTTTCAAAGGTCATATCTGCAGCATTTAAAACAGCCTTTAGGTTTTCCATAACTTGTGTAGTTTCAGCTGTAATAGAATCTAAAACCAACTCACCACTTTGAGGGTTAATTGCAATTTGACCAGAAGTATAAAGCATATTTCCTACTAATACGGCTTGGTTATATGGACCTATTGGTGCAGGTGCTTTGGTAGTGTTTATTATTTTTTTCATACGTATTTAAAATAAACTTTTATCAGGTGTTTTACGTTTGTCATATTTAAGATCACTTAATACACTAGATTTTACACCTATAAAAAAGTTATACGTAGTTCTTTTTCCAAAGGGAACCCAATTAAAATTCATACGCCAACTATCTAAGTCTCTATTAAATCTTAATTGTGTATAGGTAAAACCTGGATTTTTAAGGTCGTAACCTGAGTTAAAACCAATTTTCCATTTAGGTGTTAATTCTACATCTCCAGAAAACATTATAGAATGTGAGGCTATTTCATTTTGTCTTGCAGTATTGTTATATGTAAACGAATAAGAAAGGTTTAATCTCCAAGGTAATTTTGAATTATACAGTTTCGTTTTCTTTGTTGAAGATTCGTTGTTGTCATCAGTTTGTTCATTGGTTGCTGTCATATCTTCCCCAAAAATACCATCAGAAGTTCTGCCTCTCGATCCATTATTACTGTTTACACCTCTTTGTGAATTGTTTGCGTTTTTTTTAGAATTTTTACTAGAAAAAGAATAACTAGTAGAGATATTGGCATTCGTCAATCGAAATAAACTTCCTCCATTATTTACATTAAAGGTGTTGGTTTTTCGTCCACTGATATCAAGAGCATAAGGGTCTAGAGTTGCTCTTGCATTGATAGTTAATTTTTCTTTAAAAAACGGAATTGCTGCACTAATACCTACAGGACTCCATTTTAAAGAATCTGCTGCCATATTATAACTAGTATTTATATTAAGTGTTTTTAGTAAACTTATTCTTTTTGGCTCTGTTTCGGTAGAGTCTTTTGACATTACTTTTGCTTCTAATGTATTTGCAATAGTAAAACCAATACTATTTGAAAGTGATCGACTAGGAGTTCCGTAAATTCCTTGCTCAAACGATGTATATTCTCTTGTATCCAAAGGGTCTGCACTTTGTTGCACTTCATCATAATAAAAACTAAAATCTGGTTTATAATTGTATGATATAGAAGGTCTAAAAGTATGACGAATTGCTTTTATACGTCCTTTTTTAAAACTCACATCTCCATACAAAGTTGTTGATAATGATACGCCAGCGCTATACTCTCTAAAGGCGTTAAAACCTTTAATGGTATCCGTTACAACTTCATCCGTTATGTTGTTATAGTGTTTTTGGACTTTGTCAAAATACCATACTTCGTTGTACCTCGCATTTGGAGAAAGTGTAAAATGTTTCATCACCTTCATTGTTGTACCTAAATTTAGGTCGTGTTGTAACCCTGATTTTGCAGTCTTAAACATTTCTTTTTTAAAGAAAAGACTGTCTGTTGTATTGATTTTGTAATCACCTTTTAAATTATAGGTAACGCCTATTTTTTGTAAAGCATTTTTTTTAGCACCATCTCTCGGTGCAAAAGGGTAAATTCTATTCATACTTACTTGCAAAGAAGGTAAAGACATGATAATACTTTCTGTATTGGTGTTTTGAGTGTGCGTTACAGAAGTTGTTAAATTAAATGGAGTTCCAACAAATGTTTTTTGATAGGATATAGATGAACTCAGCGTGTTGTTTAAAAATGAATTCGTATTGTATTCGTTTAACGATTGTTTGTAATACTTACTGCTACCAAGATTAACAGAAGCAGAAAAACGTGCATTTGGATTCGCTTTTGCGTCTTGACTATGATTCCATCTAATATTATAATTTGTTCTTTTGTCGTAGGTGTCAAAACCACGTGTGCCATTAATTAAATTTTCATATCTAATACTAAATTTACCACTGTATTTATAACGCACATAATAATTACTTTGAGTGTTTAATCCCCAACTTCCGTTAGTATATACATCACCTAAAATAGCAAGGTCAAAATAATCACTCAATGCTAAGTAGTAACCACCATTTTGAAGGAAAAAACCTTGTCTAGCATTACTTCCATATGAAGGCATAAGTATACCAGAAGTTCTACCTTTAGTTAACGGAAAATAGGCGAATGGAAAAACTATAGGTGTTGGAACTTCTGCAATATAAAGTTGTGATTTTCCTGCAACAATTTTTTTATTCGGCACCATTTTTCCTTTGGTTACAAGTATATGGTAATCTGGAATGTCTTTTTTAGAAGTAGTTATCATCACATCTCTAATGTAAATGGTAGAATCATTGACCTTTTTCATAACACCAGTTCGAGTGTCTAAATCACCTAATTTTGATTTTGTATTCCATGCCAAAACCTTTTCGGTTTCGGTATTTAATTTTATAGAATCGTGTTCAGATTCTTGTCCGTCTTGAACAACAACTGGTCTTTGATGGTATCCTAAACTGTCAACAATTCCAACAGCAGTAATCACATTTGTTTTATGATTAATTTCAATGTGTCCTGCTTTTATATTGATTTCACCATAATCAATTTCAGCATTGTTATGCAAAATCATAATTTTTTTTCTAAAATTTTCACGGATATAATCATCAGCAGTATGTGTTATGATTGCATCGATAGCGTTTTTAGGTTTTTTAATACTGTCGTTTTGAATAGTGTCTTTAGGTTTTGCGAAAGTTTCAAAACTGGTTACAACCGTATCTTTAGGTTTTCTTTCTTTCTTTATGGCAGGAATGTCTAGTTTTTTTGACATATTTATTTCCTGCGCAATACAAAAATGCGTAGTAGTGCTGAAAAAAATCAGCATAAAAAGTATTTTGTTGATATTTATTTGCAATTCGCTAACTAATTATTAGTGTTTTTATAAATAAAAATAGGTTAAAATCAGTACTTTTATTAAATTCGCTGTAAAATTAACAGCACTATTTTGTTAAAAAAATAAAAGTATGGCTTAATATTTGAAATACTCTTATTCAGTTGACAAAAATAACTAAAATAAATTGATGAACTTACAGATGTTTCACAAATTTAATACCAAAACGAAAACTAAGATAGTTTTCGTATTTTTCATATTCTTATTTCAGATAAATTTAACAGTTTTCTCTCAAGAACATACCTATACTGTTGTGTTAGATGCAGGTCATGGAGGACATGATCCTGGAAAAGTAGGATACAAAGGTCATAAAGAAAAAGACATTGCGCTTAAAATAACATTGGCTGTTGGGAAAAAATTAGAAGAAAATAAGCATATAAAGGTTATTTATACACGTAAAACAGACGTGTTTGTTGATTTGTTTAAAAGAGGAAAAATAGCGAATAAAGCAGATGCTGATTTGTTTGTGTCTATCCATTGTAATGCGCACACTTCTCAAGCTTCTGGTGCTGAAACTTGGGTTTTAGGACTACATGCCAATAAAAAGAATTTTGCCGTTGCAAAGGCTGAAAACAAGGTGATTTTGTTAGAAGACAATCATGAAGAAAATTATAAAGGCTTTGATCCTAACTCTCCTGAATCTGTTATTGGTTTAACGCTTATGCAAGAAGAATATTTAGACCAAAGTTTGCAATTGGCAAGTATCATTCAAGATAAATTTACACATACATTAAAACGAGTAAACAGAGGTGTAAAACAAGCAGGATTTATTGTATTACATCAAACCTATATGCCTAGCGTTTTGATAGAAACAGGATTTATAACCAATAAAAGTGAAGGTAAGTATTTAGGATCGGCAAAAGGACAACAAGCATTTGCTCAAACCATCGCACAAGGAGTTCAAAAGTATTTAAAACAAATAGATGTTAATACAATTGAAAGCGTAAGCAATAATGATACATATGAAACGATAAATGACAATATTATTTTTAAAGTTCAAATTGCTTCAGGGTCAAAAAGACTAGAAACAAAATCATACAATTTTAAAGGGTTAAAAGGTGTAGAGCGCATTAAAGTAGGCTTAAATTATAAGTATTATTATGGCAAAACTTCAAGTTATAATACAGTAAAAAAACAACAAGAAAAAGCGAAACAAAAGGGTTTTACTACAGCCTTTATAGTCGCTTTTGAAAACGGTAAAAAAATATCAGTTAAAAAAGCATTGAAAACTCCTGATTAAAATAGTTTTTACTCACAAAAATTATTAGTAATATTGTTATTTAAAAAGAAATACTATTTTGAAGATAACAAGAGAACTAAAAACAGGTGTCGTTTCAATTGCAATTATAGCAATTACAATTTGGGGGTATAACTTTATGAAAGGTAAAAACCTTTTTAATGCACCTCCAAGAACCTATTTTGTAGAGTATGATAATGTACAAGGCTTAAACACAGCAAGCGCTGTAACCATCAATGGTTTAAATGTAGGGAAGGTAGTAAATATTACCTTTGATGAAGATCCAACTAAAAAAGGAAAATTAGTAGTAGAATTTGGAGTCGACAACAGTTTTCAATTTTCAAAAAACAGCATTGCAAAAATTTACAGTTCTAGTTTAATGGGAGGCAAATCACTTGCAATAGTTCCTTCTTATGAAGGTGAAAATGCAGTTTCTGGTGATTTTTTAAAAGGAATGATAGAATCTGATATGTTTTCTTCAGTGAGTGAAAAGTTAAATCCGCTTCAAGCAAAACTAGAAAGTGTAATTGTAAATGCAGATTCTTTAATGTTAGGATTAAATCAAACATTAAATACCGATACTCGTAAAAACTTAAGACAAATAGTTGCTAATTTAAATACTACAGTAACTAATTTTAGAAAATCATCAGCATCATTGGACGCTTTACTTGTTGAAAACAAAGATAAACTTGATTCATCACTTGCCAATGTAGCCGTAGTTACTGATAATTTTGCTAAACTTTCAGATTCTTTAGTTAAGGCTGATTTAGGACAAACAATCAAAAAATTACAAAGTACGCTTTCTAGTTTTGATGCTATAATTAAAGGTATAAATGACGGAGAAGGCTCTGTAGGAAAATTGATGAAAGATGACAGTTTGTACACCAATCTTGAAAACGCATCAAAAGAAATGGAAGAATTATTACGTGAGATGAAATTACATCCAAAACGATTTGTACATTTCTCATTATTTGGAAAAAAAGCAAAAGAATATAACCCAAAACAAGACAACTAATGCACTACTTACCAAACATAATTTTTGCCATTATTCTTATAGCAGGAATAGGCTTTTTTGTTAAAAACATAAAAAAAATAATTAGAAATATAAATCTAGGGAAAGACATAAACCGAAGTGACAACAAATCAGCACGATGGAAAAACATGGCTTATATAGCCTTAGGTCAATCAAAAATGGTGCGCCGTCCAGTTGCAGGAATTTTACACATTGTCGTGTATTTAGGATTTATAATTATCAATATTGAAGTAATAGAAATTATTATTGATGGTCTTTTTGGTACACATAGAATATTGAGTTTTATGGGTGGATTTTATTCTTTTTTAATCGGAAGTTTTGAAATTTTAGCCTTCTTGGTATTGGTGTCCGTCACAATTTTTTGGATACGAAGAATGATTGTACGTATTCCTCGTTTTTGGAATAAAGAAATGAAAGGGTTTCCTAAAAATGATGCACTCTATATCTTGTACTTTGAAATGGTGTTGATGTCATTGTTTTTAATAATGAATGCTTCCGACATTCCTTTTCAAATAGTAAATACAGGAAATCCGATAAGTCAATTTTTAGCACCAATTTTTAGTGGAATGTCACATGAGACAGCACATCTGATAGAACAAACTGCTTGGTGGATTCACATAGTAGGGATTTTAATATTTTTAAATTACCTTTATTATTCTAAGCATTTACATATTTTATTAGCTTTTCCTAATACATTTTATGCCAATTTAGAAGCAAAAGGAAAGTTTACTAATGATAAAAATGTAACAAAAGAAGTTAAAATGATGATGGATCCTGATGCCGATCCATACGCAGCACCTCCTGAAGGTGAAGAAGATGCTATACCTGAAAAATTTGGAGCAAGTGATGTGACAGATTTAAATTGGGTGCAACTAATGAACGCTTATACGTGTACAGAGTGTGGACGTTGTACATCAGTTTGTCCTGCTAATCTTACAGGAAAAGAATTATCACCAAGAAATATCATGATGAAAACACGTGATAGATTAGAAGAAGTTGGTGAAAATATTGATAAAAACGGAGAATTTAAAGATGATAATAAGCAATTATTAAACGATTATATAACGCCAGAAGAATTATGGGCCTGTACTACGTGTAACGCATGTGTAGAAGAATGTCCTGTCAATATAGATCCATTATCAATTATTATGGAAATGAGACGCTATTTGGTGATGGAACAATCAGCAGCACCTCAAGAACTAAATATAATGATGACCAATATCGAAAATAATGGCGCACCATGGCAATACAATCAAATGGATAGATTAAACTGGAAAGATGAAGAATAAATTTAACAAAGAACTCAAAGAATTAAAAGACAAAGATGGGAATTTACTAAGTCCATCATTGGCAGAAGGTGTAAAAAATTATCTTATAGATATAGATGGAACTATCTGTGATGATATTCCAAATGAAGAACCTGAACGTATGCTAACGGCAAAAGTATATCCTGACGCATTACAGACATTAAACAAATGGTATGACGAAGGACATATCATCTGTTTCTTTACATCACGAACAGAAGAACATAGAACATATACTGAAATATGGCTTCGTGAAAACGGATTTAAATACCATAGTTTATTAATGGGAAAACCAAGAGGAGGAAACTATCATTGGATTGATAATCACTTGGTTAAAGCAACTCGATATAGAGGTAAATTTACCGATTTAATAGATAAAGAAGTGACAATTCAAGTGTTTGATGACGGAAAACATTAATTGTATCAATAAACAATAAATTCACAACTATGAATGTACCAACAATGGCAGAAATGATGGCGCAAGGCAAACAACCAGAAGTGTTGTTTTGGGTAGGCGCAGCAGGAAGTTATGATGATAGAGCCAAAAAAATAACACGTGCTTTTGTAAAAATATTGCACAAAGCAAACGTTGATTTTGCAGTATTAGGAACAGAAGAAAGTTCAACAGGCGATGTTGCCAAACGTGCAGGAAATGAATTTTTATTTCAAATGCAAGCAATGATGAATATAGAAGTGCTAAATGGATATGAAATAAAAACCATTGTAACTGCTGATCCTCACTCATACAATACTTTTAAAAACGAATATCCAGAATTAGGTGGAAATTATAAAGTATATCATCATACGCAATACATAAAAAAACTAATAGCAGACGGAAGATTGTCTTTAGATGATACAAAACTAAAAGATAAAAGAGTCACTTATCACGATCCGTGTTATTTAGGAAGAGCCAATGGCGAATACGAAAGTCCGAGAGCAATTATAAGAAAAATGGGCGTAAACTTATTGGAAATGAAACGCAACAAATCTTCAGCGTTATGTTGTGGAGCAGGAGGAGCGCAAATGTTTAAAGATGCTGAAAAAGGCGATAAAGAAATCAATATTTTACGTACAGAAGATGCGCTTGAAACAAAACCGCAGATTATTGCAACTGGTTGTCCTTACTGTAATACTATGATGACAGATGGTGTTAAAGCAAAAAACAGTGAAAACACTGTTAAAGTACTAGATATAGCAGAATTAATTGTTGACTCACAAAATTTATAAATAAAATGGAGAAAATTCTTAAAATTACAGTAGTCTTTTTGTTGTTAGTTTTTGTTTCATGTGGTAAAAGCACAAAAAAAGAAACATTGAAACAACCAACAGCGCCAATGGCAATAGATAGTTTAAATACTGATGAATCGTTAAATCAAGAAATTGCTTTAAAACATCCATCAGAATATAATAATGTACTCATTTATACTGTACAAGTAGGTGCTTTTAAAAAACGAAATTCATCCTTAGAAAAAAAAGATGAAGTAACTGTAGTTGAAGAAAAATCTTTGATAAAATATAGATTAGGTCAATTTGAAACATATAAAGAGGCTAAAAACTTTAAAAAAAGTATTTTAACTTCCTTTCCTGATGCATTTATAGTTCCTATAAACAAAGGAACACAAATAGATATTAAAGAAGCATTAAAACTAAGTAACGAAATTCAGTAATGTTTAAAGCTTTTCTTCAAGCAGCGCGTTTGCGGACTTTACCATTATCTATTTCTGGAATTATTGTAGGTTCAAGTTTGGCTAATTTTTCATTAAATGCACATCCCGAAAATTATAAAGTGTTTGAATTTTTAGGAATTAAACATTTTTTTTCTGAATCATTGATTTTTTGGTTAGCAATCCTTACAACCATTGGTTTTCAAGTGTTGTCTAACTTTGCCAATGATTATGGCGATGGTATAAAAGGAACAGATAATGATGATAGAGTAGGACCAAAACGAGCATTGCAAAGTGGTGCTATCTCTCCGAAACAAATGCTCAATGCAATAAAAATAACAGGAGTTATTACTTTATTGATTGCTTTACTATTGATTTATGTCTCCTTCGGAAAAGAAAACTTTGGATATTCAGTTTTGTTTTTATTTTTAGGAATAGCAAGTATCGTAGCAGCAATTAAATACACAATGGGAAAAAACGCTTATGGTTATAGCGGTTTAGGCGATGTTTTTGTTTTTCTTTTCTTCGGATTGTTAAGTGTTTGTGGAAGCTACTTTCTATACACAAAACACTTAGATAATATGATTTTTTTACCAGCAATTTCTATCGGATTTTTGAGCGCAGGAGTATTAAACCTCAATAATATGCGCGATAGAGAATCAGATAAAAAATCAAATAAAAACACATTAGTAGTTAAAATAGGTGATGCTGTAGCAAAAAAATACCATTATTTTTTAATAATAGGAGCATTCATAACCGCTCTTTTATATGCAGGAATGCGATTTTATACTCCAAAACAACTACTGTTTTTAATCGCATTTATTCCAATATTTAAACATTTAAGAACGGTTTATAAAAACACAAATCCAAAAGAATTAGATCCAGAATTAAAGAAACTGGCTTTGAGTACGTTTTTATTTGCACTTCTTTTTTCAATAGGACAATTAATTTTATAAATTGCAAACTACTTAAATTTTGTTATCATGAAAATTACTTTTTTAGGACACGCAACTCTTCAAATTGAAGTAGCAGGAAAACACATTATAGTTGATCCATTTATTACGGCTAATGAATTAGCAAAAAAAATAGATGTAAACAGTATAAAAGCAGATTA
Source organism: uncultured Lutibacter sp. (assembly GCA_947311835.1). Taxonomy (GTDB): domain Bacteria; phylum Bacteroidota; class Bacteroidia; order Flavobacteriales; family Flavobacteriaceae; genus Urechidicola. The sequence continues at coordinate 9,868 of CAMZLV010000129.1, forward strand.
TATATTAATTACGCATGCACATCAAGATCATATTCTTGATGTAGAGCAAATAGCTAAAAACACAGGCGCAAAAGTGGTTTCTAATTTCGAAATCGTTACACATTTTGAAGCGAAAAGCATTAAAGGGCATCCAATGAATCATGGAGGTAGTTGGAACTTTAATTTTGGTAAACTTACTTACGTAAATGCTGTACACACAAGTTCATTTCCTGACGGTTCTTATGGTGGAAATCCAGGAGGATTTATCTTAGAAACAACTGAAGCAAATATTTATATTGCAGGTGATACTGCCTTGACTATGGACATGAAATTAATTCCATTGCAATGCAAAATTGATTTAGCAATTTTACCAATTGGCGATAATTTCACTATGGGAATTGATAGCGCAGTACTTGCAGCAAATTTTGTTGAATGTGATAAAATATTAGGTGTTCATTATGATACATTTGGTTATATAAAAATCAATCATCAAGAAGCAAAAGAAAAATTCAAAAAAGCCAATAAAGAGTTGATTTTGTTAAAGGTAGGAGCATCTTTAACTATATAGTCAATAATGTAATTTAGTTATCATACTACTACCAATTACTTTTATCGTTATTGTCTAATTAAAATTATCAAATTTTAACAAAATAAAATAATAGATAATTTCTTAATCATCATTCATTAATTTAAATTTGTACACTTAATACTATTTAAATATAATGAGTAAAAATGCAATTTTAATAATCGGAGCAAATGGTCAGTTAGGATCAGTTTTAAAAAGTGAACTTCTAAAATTGTATGGAAAAAAGAACGTTATAGCGTCAGATATTACTGCAAACTCATCTTTTGATGGTGCTTTTGAAACTTTAGACGCAACAGATTATAATGCAATAGAAACGATCGTAAAAAAATATTCAATTACTCAAATTTATCATTTAGCGGCAATATTGTCGGCTAAAGGAGAGCAAAATCCGTTAAATACTTGGGATTTGAATATGAAAATGTTGCTCAATGTATTTGAAGTTGCAAGAAAAAATAATGTAAAAAAAGTATTTTTTCCAAGTTCTATAGCCGTTTTTGGTGATGCAGTAGATAGAAATAAAACTGCTCAAATGTCACATTTAAATCCGTCAACAGTGTACGGAATCAGTAAAGTAGCAGGAGAAAATTGGGCGCAATATTATTTTTTGCGCTACGGTTTAGACATTCGTTCACTCCGATATCCTGGAGTTATAGGATACCAATCACTTCCAGGAGGCGGAACTACAGATTACGCTGTAGAAATATATCATAAAGCCATAAAAAATGAAGAATTTAATTGTTTTTTAAGTGAAAGCACTGTGCTGCCAATGATTTATATGGATGATGCCATTAGAGCAACTATTGAATTGATGCAAGCGCCAACAGAAAATATAAAAATAAGAACTTCATATAACATAGCGAGTATGAGTTTTTCTCCGAATGAAATAGTAGCAGCAATCAAAGAAGAATACATTAATTTTAAAATAAATTACCAACCAGATTTTAGACAAGCGATTGCTGATAGTTGGCCAAAATGTATAGATGATACTGATGCAAGAAATGATTGGAATTGGAAACCAAAATACAACTTGCAATCAATGACCAAAGAAATGTTGCAAAAATTAGAGAAACAATATAAAAGTAGTGTTGCCCAAAACTAACTACTCAATACTAACTACTCAATACTAAAAAGATGTACGGAACTATAAAAGACCATTTACAAAACGAATTACAAGAAATTAAAAAAGCAGGTTTATACAAGTCTGAGCGTATTATTACAACCTCACAAGATGCAGTAATAAAGGTTTCTACAGGCGAAGAAGTAATTAATTTTTGTGCAAATAATTATTTAGGATTATCAAATAACAAAGAAGTAATTCAAGCAGCAAAAGATGCAATGGACACGCATGGTTATGGTATGTCATCAGTTCGTTTTATTTGTGGAACACAAGATATTCACAAAGAATTAGAAGCTAAAATTGCTGACTTTTTTCACTGTGAAGATACCATTTTATACGCAGCAGCTTTTGATGCAAATGGAGGTGTTTTCGAACCATTATTAACCAAAGATGATGCAATTATTTCTGACTCATTAAATCACGCATCTATTATTGATGGAGTGCGCTTATGTAAAGCAGCGCGTTATCGTTATGCTAATAATGATATGGAAGCATTGGAAGAGCAATTAATAGAAGCAAACAAACAAAATCATCGCTTTAAAATTATAGTTACAGACGGTGTTTTTTCTATGGATGGAATCGTAGCGCAACTTGATAAAATATGTGATTTAGCGGATAAATATGATGCTTTGGTAATGGTTGATGAATGTCACGCTTCAGGTTTTATTGGCAAAACAGGTAGAGGAACTATTGAACTAAAAGATGTTTTAGGTCGTGTTGATATTATTACAGGAACGTTAGGAAAAGCACTTGGCGGCGCAATGGGAGGATTTACAACAGGAAAAAAAGAAATTATCGAAATTTTAAGACAACGTTCTAGACCGTATTTATTTTCAAATTCTTTAGCACCAGCAATTGTTGGCGCATCATTAAAGGTTTTTGAAATGATTGCAAACGACACTTCATTGAGAGATAAACTTGAATGGAACACAAATTACTTTAGAAAAGGAATGGAAGATGCAGGTTTTGACCTAGTTGGAGCAGATGCAGCAATCGTTCCTGTTATGCTATATGATGCAAAACTATCACAAGATATGGCAAATGCCTTATTAGAAGAAGGTATTTATGTTATCGGATTTTTCTTTCCAGTTGTGCCAAGAGAAAAAGCAAGAATTAGAGTTCAATTGTCTGCAGCACACACTAAAGAACATTTAGATAAAGCAATTGCAGCGTTTACCAAAGTAGGAAAAGCGTTAAAGGTTATATAATTGATCATTTAAAAATACGTAAAAAAACCTCTCAGATTTTTAAAATCTGTGAGGTTTAAAATAAATATAACAAAACAAAACGACTTCTTTTTTTTGCAGATGTACTGTAGTAAACCCAAAATGGTTATAAAAATGAAACGTATTTTTGTATTTTAGCACTTACTTTATGAAAGCAACTTATCAAAAATACACACTTAATTTTAAGCAACCAAGTGGTACTTCACGTGGAATTTTACGCACCAAAGAAACCTTCTTTCTTTTTATTTCTGATAAAAATAAGCAAGGAGTAGGTGAGTGCGGATTGTTTAGAGGCTTGAGTATAGATGATGTGCCTAATTACGAAGAAAAATTACAATGGTTGTGTAATAATATCAATCAAGAAAAAGAAAAATTATTGGTAGAATTGGCACAATTCCCTTCTATTCAATTTGGATTAGAACAAGCGTTGCTATCATTAAATAGCGCTGATAAGTTTGAATTATTTCCGTCAGAATTTACTAAAGGAAATGTATCAATTCCTATTAATGGATTGATTTGGATGGGAAGTGAGCAGTTTATGCATCGGCAAATAAAAGAAAAATTGAAAAGCGGTTTTACGACCATAAAAATGAAAATTGGAGCCATAGATTTTAATGCCGAATTGGCTCTGTTAAAATTTATTAGGAAAGAATTTACATCCAAAGAAATAGAACTAAGAGTTGATGCAAATGGTGCTTTTTATCATAAAGAAGCATTAGAAAAATTAAAGCGTTTATCTGATTTTGAATTACATTCTATAGAGCAACCCATAAAGCAAGGACAATGGCAAGAAATGGCGCGTTTGTGTGAAGATACACCTTTGCCAATTGCATTAGATGAAGAATTAATTGGGATATTTAATGTAACAAAAAAAGAAGAAATGCTACAAACTATTAAACCACAATATATTATTTTAAAACCAAGTTTAGTTGGCGGTTTTAGAGGTAGTAATGAATGGATTCAAATAGCTAAAAAAATGAATATTGATAATTGGATTACATCAGCATTAGAAAGTAACGTAGGACTTAACGCGATAGCACAATACACCTTTAGTTTAAACGTAACAATGCCTCAAGGGTTAGGAACAGGAAGTTTGTTTACCAATAACTTTGAGAGTCCACTTGAAGTAAAAAATGGAGCGTTGTATTATCATAATAATAAACAGTGGAATTTTAATCTAAAATAATATGAATTATATTCAACAAGCATATACAGGAAAATTAGGTAAATGGAAATATTTTATTCCAATAATAGGTTTTTTAGGCATTGTGATGCTAAACTTTATCGCAATTAAATTTTTAGATTTAGATGCAGATGAACTAATGCGAGAAGCAATCGAAAAAAACGGATCAAATTGGGTTTTGTTTGAAAACCTAATACCAATGGCAGTATTTCTTGGAGGTTTATTTTTTTGGGTATATTTTGTTCATAAACAATCAATAACAACGCTAACAACGAGTAGAAAAAAAATAGACTGGAAACGTGTATTTTTCTCTTTTTTTGTTTGGGGAATTATAACTGCAAGTATGACAATAATTGCTTATTATTTAACTCCTGAAGATTTTGTGTGGAATTTGAATTGGGACAAATTTATAATCTTACTTCTAATTTCTATTGCATTAATACCGCTACAAACCAGTTTTGAAGAGTACTTCTTTAGAGCGTATATGATGCAAGGCTTGGGAGTGATGGTAAAAAACAGATGGTTTCCATTAATTGTAACTTCAGTTATTTTTGGTTTGATGCACGGCGCAAATCCTGAAGTAGAAAAAATAGGACCAATAATTATGGTCTATTATATTGGTACAGGATTATTTTTAGGAATCATAACTTTGATGGATGAAGGGTTAGAACTCGCATTAGGATTTCATGCAGCAAATAACTTAATTACAGCATTATTAGTAACTACAGATTGGACGGCTTTTCAAACCGATTCGATATTAAAAGATATGTCAGAACCATCAGCAGGATTTGATGTTTTGGCTCCTGTATTGATAATTTATCCTTTGTTATTACTCTTCTTTGCCAAAAAATACAATTGGAAAAATTGGAAAGAACACTTAACAGGACGCATTGATGTGATTGATAATTTAAATGAGGTAAACTAAAGTTTATTAACTCCTAGCAATACCTTTTAGATAGGTTTCAGGTGTTAAAATGGCTAATTTACTTTTTTTAAAATCTTTTATATTTCTTGTTAAAATAATTTTAATTTCTCCATTTTCGATGGCAGAAAAATTTTGCAATGCATCTTCAAAGTCTTTAAATTCGGAATTCAATGCATTAAAAACTACATTTTTATCAATATTAATAATGTCAATAATGTTGAGAAGTTGTTTTATTTTTTCAAGAATAATATCATGTTTTGCAGTCTTTCTTAGTAAATAATATACATTAGAAATTATTAGAGGAGTTGTATATCCACTTAATTTCTTTTTTTCGCATAAATTTAAAACTTCAGTAGCATATTTTGAAAAGGGTTTTCTATCAAAAAAAAAATCAAGTAATACGTCAGTGTCAATCAGAATTTGATCCATTTATAAATATTTTTGATCTAATCGTTTCTTTAACTCTTTTTTATAATCAATATTTTTAGGTGCTTTAAAAGTGCCTTTTAAAGATTTTGTTATCGGACTGAGGTTATCATTACCTTGTTTTTTATCTTCTTTTGTAAGAATTTTTAAAAAATTCTCTATAATATCGGATAAACTACGGTTTTTTTCTTTTGCGTAAATTTTTGCTTGTTCAATTATTTCTTGTTCAATAGTTAATGTCAATTTTGTATTCATAATATTAACTTTAGAAGTTTATTTTTTTTTACAAAAATAAAAAAATAAAGCAAAATACACGTATGTATTTTACTTTATTTACACGTGGTTTTCCATTCTTCTTTAATTAAAATAAACTAGAAGGCACAATTGTTTATTTTTAATTGCTTTTAGGAATTGAACAACCTTTACCATTCCAAGGCATTAATCCTGCAGGTAATGCCTCTTCAATGGTTATTAATGGTAAAAATATTTCGGCATCCATTTTTACACTATTTCCTTGTACATTAAGTCCAAGCATACTTCGTAATTGGTTAGCACCTGAATTACTAACACTTACTGCAGCATCAACTTCTGCACGACTTATTTCTACTCTATTTGCATATATTTTTGCCCATCTTTGATCAACAGGTATTTTTATTAAAACCGATTCGTTTCCTTCGCTATATTGATTTAATTTTTCAGACTCATCTAAAATATCATCTACACGCATTTCAGAATTGATTTCTTTATAATCATATTTAGAATTTCCTGTAAAAAGGTTATTGTTTAGCGTCAAGGTTGTTCCTTTACTATAAATTCCTCCCATATGTGCAAAACCAAAAACGTTATTTTCGGCAACAACTACTAAATCTTTGTCTAAGGCTAAGGCACTTCCTCCGTAAGAAGCAACAGCATCGTGTTTCCAAGTAAATAAAATGGTGTTATGCTTGATTAAAAATCGAGGAACTAAAGCCTCATCACTTCCCATATAACCTGTTCTTGCTTGTATTCCGTAACCTGTATTATTTATGCAAAAATTATTTTGGATTAAGGCTTTTCCTCCTTTAAATAGTCTTACAGATATTGCTCCTTCTGTTGGAGCAGTATTCATAACTACGCAATTTTGTACCGATATATTGGTAAACTTACTACCTACAATTACAATTCCTCCAGATTCTGGCGATGGATTTTGTCCTGATTTAGGACTCGCTTGTCTTCTGATAGCTAAATTTTTATCATGATGATAGCGATTTCTAGGTCCGTTGTCAAAGATAATTCCGTCAACTATTATTTCTCCTCCTTGTGATAATTGATTGTTTTTTTCGCGTTGTTGATCGGTTCTGATATACAATCTTGGCGTTGTTAATTTCATATATTCATTAACTCCTGTAAAGATAGTTTTGTGTTTGTCCCAAGGGTCTCTAGTGGTAAAACTAGTATCGAATCCTCCATAAATTTTTACAGGAACATTAATTTCATCAGATCCACGTTTTCCTTTACTCATATAAATTCCTTCTGCAACATAAATGATATCGTTAGGCTTTAAATGATGAATGATATTTCCTAAATCTTTGGCAGGACGTTCTTTTGTTCCTAATTGACCAGAACCAGTATTTTTACTTATATACCATTCTCTACCTTTGTTTGAAAAATTTAGTGTTGACAATTGTGGTGCGTTATTTTCTTTTTTGCCAGATTTTTTCTTGATTACTTTATTTTTTAACCTTTTGAGATTAAATTGACTTTGTGTATTTGTCACTGAAAATAACGAAATACAGAGTGTTATGATGATTATTTTTTTCATGATTGATGATTTTAATTAGTTTGATAACAATAAAAAAAGTTCTATTATAATGCTTTTGCTGAAATACGGTATTTAAATTTGTTTCCTGCTGATAGGTTTTTCATTGCAACAATGATAATTTTACCTTTTACATTATTTAATCTAAATTTCTTTATTTTTCCTCTTTTATCTCTAGGAAAAGTGTAGTTGGCAATGTTTTGGGTAATTCCATCTTTGCCTTGTGTGCATATAACGACTCCTGTTCTTGCTTTTCCATCAAATTTATTTATTGTTATCTCTACATTGTCAACATATGGAGGAGGTGTTACAAAGGTTCTTTTTGTTCGAGGTACAATATTACCTTGTTCTTTAACTTCATTAAACTCTAAAAATCTTGGGCTTAAATTTGCAGGACTGTGCGATGCTATAATATTCCAAGCAAATTTTACGGTTCTAATTGTAGCCTTATACGGAACTATGTGTAATTTTGGTTCCCAAGGTCCCCATTTTTCCCAAGTTCTTCGAGCAAGTTCTTCTCCTTGATTACAATTTTGTGCTTGTAAGTTAAATGTTATTATTGCGATTGTTAATGTTAATAATACTTTTTTCATAATTTATAGTTTTAATTGTTTTTAGTAAATGTGTGCTTGGGTTTATTTTTTTAGGTAAGCACAGTACTCTTTTTTATTAATTATTTATATTCGTTATATATGTCTATACTCTTTACTCTTTACTCTTTACTCTTTACTCTTTATTCTATGTCAGAACTAGAAAGATTAATTTTTAATAATTGTTTTTCTGCCGTAATTATAGTTTTCGTCTGTTATTTTACATAAATAGATACCATTGCTTAATGTTGATATATCTATTGAGTTTTGATTGGAGTTTGTTAAAACCAATTGACCTAATTGATTATAAACAGCAATTTGCTTGATAAGTGTTTGTTCAGAAATAGTTAATTTTCCTGAAGTTGGATTTGGGTAAACAGAAATATTATTTAAGGTATAATTATCTACAGATAAAGTACAATCTGTGCTGAAACTTGCCGTAGCATCAATATTTACCCAATTTGCATACGAATAGTTTTCGTCATCTACATTAATACAAGTTAAATTAGGATTGTTAGTAGCATCAAAATTACTAACACTGATGTTTGTATTATTACCATTTTTAACATCTAAACTTGTTAATTGATTGTCACTACACCATAATCTAACTAAATCAACATTTTTAGTTACATCTATATCAGTAATTAGATTTTCTCTACACGAAAAGTATTGTAATAATAGGTTGAAAGAAACATCAATTGCTGTTAATGAATTTCCTCTACAGCCTAAAACAGTTAATGATGTATTAGTAGTAACATCCAAATTGGCTAGTTGATTGAAATTACAGTCAAAATAACTGAGTGCAGTTAACTGACTGATATCTAAAGATGTTAATTGATTATTGCTACATACTAAGGTTTGAAGTGATACAAAATCGTTTATACCTTTTAAATCTGCTATATTTTTATTATCAACATTTAATGAGGTAATTGAATTGATATTAGCAGTTGGCACATAACTATCAGGAGTTCCACTATCATGACCTAAATTTATAAGTTCCTGTTCAAAATTAGTATCAGGAATTAAAGTCATTGCAACACCTCCAACGCAATTTTCACTGAACGTTGCAGTTGCATCTATATTTGCCCAGTTTGCAGTACTGTATGAAGCGTTATCTACTTCAATGCAAGTAAGGTTTGGATTACTAGTTGCAGCAAATATTGTGAAATTGGCATTGTTACCATTTTTAACATTTAAACTCGTTAATTGATTATTAAAACAATTTAATTTAGTTAAAGCAGTGTTATTTGAAACATCTAAGGTGTTTATAGAATTATTAAAGCATTGTATCTCTGTTAAAGCAGTATTGTTAGATGTGTCTAAAGCAGTTAATTGGTTGTTATAGCAACTTAATCCAAATAAATTAGCATTGTTGGGAATATTTAAAGAAGTTAGTTGATTATTTTCACAAACCAAGATAGTTAAGTTTAAATTATTTGAAAGATCTAATGTTGTTAATGAATTGTCATTAACAAATAGTACAGTTAAGGCTGTAAAATCTTCGATGCCTGTTAAATCGGCAATATTTACAGTATTTATATTTAAGGTGGTAACTCCAGAAATATTGGCTGTTGTTACCATACCTCTAAAGCACCACTATCATAGCCTAAATTTATAAGTGCTTGTTCAAAATTAGGGTCTGGTATATTGGTTGTTTGTGCAAAAAGTGTTGTTGCAATTAAAATTGCTAGAAGGGTAGTTATTTTTTTCATGATGTATTATTTTATTTATTATTCTACTTTCTTTTTTAATCTAATTTATAACCAATTACTTTATCTTGTCCTTGTAGCATATTAATATTTACAAAATATGGAGTTTTTATTCCTTTCATAAATTTTAGTTCTCCCACAAATCGTATCATATCTATTTTCGCATTCTCATCTCGAGTTTTTCCTATAGCGTATAATTGATAACCATTTATTTTTCCGTTTGTTTTTTCTATGTTAGTTATGTAATTCTTCATATCAGTAGCAAAAGATGCAGATCTAATATATTTTTTATCTATTAGTTCATCTAATTTCGTAAAATTGTGTTTCATTAAACTTTCCGAAAATTCTAAAGCAGTAACTGCTTTTTTGTCCATAAGATTTAATAAATTTCTATTGAATATAAATTGAGCAGTATCCTTATTTTTTACATATTTGACATTTATTTCATCATACTTTTTCTTTTCTTTTTCTGTAAAATTATGAAATGCAATTCGTGCCATATTAGTGGAAACTTGACTGAATTTCATAGTATCCAACATTTTGCAATCACTGATTTTTATAGTGAAATTTTTGATGATTTTTTGATTTGAATTGGTGTAAAACCCCTTTGAAAACGAAACTTTTGCTTGATAGATAGCGGCAATTTCATCAAGACCTTTTTGTTCATTTTTACTGGTGCAACTGATGATAAGTACGATGTTAAATAAGAGAATTAGATAGTTTTTCATAATTGTGTATTTAGGATGCTATTTGAATATTCTTTTTTGATAAAACTGGCTACTTCTGATTCCATTTTTTTCATTTTTTTATGTAATAAAAACCAGTAAAGGATAAGTGGAACTAAAATACCCAACCCAATAAATAATAGTGAAAAAATTAGTTGAATATGTAAACTTGGAAATCCTCCTTTTATAACAATAGCGTCTTTTAAAGGAATAATATTTGCTCCTATTATTTTTGTTTTTGCTACTGAAACTACGTATTTCCCTTTCATTTGTACAGTATATTTATTGCTGTAATGTTTAGTGAGTACTTTTTTTAATTCTTCTAGGCTAACTGTATTTTCTAAAATTTTTATTTTCATAATTTATTTATAATTATTTTTTGAATAGCAGTTCTATTATCACTTGATAATTTAACTAAATACACGCCATTTTTTAATTGACTTATGTCAATTGGAGCGTTCGTATTACTTGTTTTTAAA
>CAMZLV010000130.1 GCA_947311835.1 uncultured Lutibacter sp.
TCCACGTTCTTTTAACTTAGGGAATGCTAAAGAATCGTTTAAAAATTGCGAGTATGTTTTTGAAGGTGAAGTGTTTTCAAACGGACAAGAACATTTGTATCTTGAAACTCAAGGATGCTATGTAGAACCCAAAGAAAATGGGAATATTAAAATTACATCTTCTACGCAAGGACCAACTTCTGTTCAAAAAACCGCAGCAAAAGTCCTCGGAATTCCGATGCACAAAATCGAAGTTGATGTGATTCGTTTAGGAGGTGGTTTTGGCGGTAAAGAAGACCAAGCAACACCTTGGGCAGTTATGGCAGCAGTAGCAGTACAACACCTAAATCGTCCTGTAAAATTTATGCTCAATAGGCATGATGATTTACGAATAACAGGAAAACGTCATCCGTATGAATCAACCTTTAAAATCGGTTTAGACAAAGATTTGAAAATTAAGGCTTTTGAAGTAGAGTTTTTACAAAATTCAGGTGCAGCAGCAGATTTATCATCTGCGATTGCTGAGCGAACCTTGTTTCACGCAACAAACAGTTATTTTATCCCGAATGTAAGTACTACAGTTTTGAGTTGTAAAACCAATTTACCTCCAAATACGGCGTTTCGAGGTTTTGGTGGTCCACAAGGAATGTTTGTTATAGAATCTGCGATTGCAAAAGCGGCAAATGCATTAAAAATCGATAAAAAAATAATTCAAGAAGCCAATTTATTCTCAGAAAACGACACTTTTTCCTTCGGACAAATTGCAACGCAAGTAGAGGCAAGAAACTCTTGGTTTACGGCAAAAGAAAAGTTTCAATTAGCCAAATTAGAGCAAGAAGTTGAAGACTTCAATAAAGAAAATAAACTGTTTAAAAAAGGAATTTCGCTAATGCCCATTACTTTCGGAATTTCATTTACCAATACACCGATGAATCATGCTAGAGCCTTAATTCATATCTATCAAGACGGTAGTGTTGGTGTAAGTACTGGTGCAGTAGAAATGGGACAATCGGTAAATACAAAGATGTTGCAAGTAGCACAAAATGTTTTAGGGGTTTCGTCTGACAAAGTAAAATTAGAAAGTACAAATACTACACGAGTTGCCAATACATCGCCAACAGCGGCAAGTTCTACTGCCGATTTAAACGGAAAAGCGGTAGAAATGGCGTGTAATTCGTTAATTGAACGATTGATAAAAGTTGCGGCTAAAATGCTTTCATCCGAAGAAGAAAATATTTCTTTTAAAGATAATTTTGTTTTTGTGGATGATAAAAAATCAACATTAACTTGGGATGATGTAATTGCCGAAGCAATGTTACAACGTGTTGCGTTGACTGAAAATGCACATTATGCAACGCCAATCATTCATTTTGATAAAAGTAAAGAAAAAGGACATCCGTTTGCATATCATGTGTATGGTACTGCAATTACGCAAGTTACGGTAGATTGTTTGCGAGGAACTTATGAAATAGATGCTGTGAAAATTGTGCACGATTTTGGTAAAAGCATGAATTTAGGCATTGACATTGGTCAAGTAGAAGGAGCATTGGCACAAGGAATTGGTTGGATGACCTTAGAAGAAATTGCTTATAATAAAGACGGTCGATTATTGTCTAATGCATTATCAACCTACAAAGTACCTGATATTTTTTCTGCAGCAAAAACGGTGGAAGTAATTCCGTTAGAAACAGAAGGACATACTTTGGCAATAAAAAAATCGAAAGCCGTTGGAGAACCTCCATTAATGTACGGAATTGGAAGTTATTTTGCGATTGAAAATGCGGTAAAATCCTTTAACAAAAATTACAAACCAAGATATAACGCTCCGTTTACGCCAGAAAAAGTGTTGATGAGATTGTATGAGGATTAGTTGTCGGTTTTCAGTTGTTAGAAAGGATAGTATCTAATTTAAAAAAGAAAAAACTTTGCGACCGTTGCGGTTAAGAAAATAAACCCTGTAAAATTAAAAATATAGTTGACAACATACACCAAAAATAACATTCTAAAAGGAGCACTAATTTATTGTGCAGGAGATACGATTGCGGCAATTTTATTGGATGAGTTTTCAATATATAGATTGTTAGGAATGATGTTTGTTGGCGCAACTTTTTATGCTTTTGAAATTCCAAATTATTTTGATTGGATTGTAAAAAAAACAAAAAATAGTAGTGGAATTAAACAAACTTTAGCCAAAACAGGTTTGGCAATAGCGTATTTTAATCCTCTTTGGATTTTTAGACATTTGGCATTTATCAAATTATTTTCAGGAAATTATGAACTAATAAATATGGATTTATTTAGTATTGCATTGTTATCTTTTACCGTAAATATTCCAATTTCTTTTGTTGCTAATTATTTAATTCAAAATAAGATAAAATTAAATTGGCGTTTTATGGCAAGTGCTATTTTTTCTGCATTAATGGCAATTTATTATGCGATGAGTGAAACGATTTTTAAGTAATAATTGGTTGTTAGTTGTCAGTTGTCAGTTGTCGGTTTGTTAGTTTGGAACAGTTTTTAGTTTTCTTTGAGAAATTTTACGTAATAACAAATAAAATAAATAAAAGCATTGCGCCCTTTGCGAAAAACCTTGGGTACATTGCGGTTAAGAAAAAAAATAACATATAACTATGAAATTTTGGCAACAACTTTTATCAAAATTAAAAGAAAATAAAAAAGTTTATCTATTAACGGTTATCCAAAATTCTGGAAGTTCTCCTGGACGAAAAGGATTTAAAATGATGGTTGCCGAAGACGGATTTATTTATGGTTCAGTTGGAGGAGGAGTGATGGAATTTACCTTGGTAGAAGAGGTGAAAATCTTGTTACAAAATAACGATTTGTCTATCTTTTTAAAAAAACAAATTCACCAAGGAAACAGTAAAGATAGTTCAGGTATGATTTGTTCTGGAGAGCAAACAGTAGTGTTTCATCCGTTAGATACAACTAATATTTCTTTGATAAAAAATATTCTTAATCAGTTAAAAAAGGGTAATAAAGGAATTTTAGAATTAACCTCTAATTCGATTAATTTTTTTGAAAATAGGATGCGTTATAAATTTGAAGTTTCCATTTTATCAGAAGAAAATTGGAACTTTAAAGAACAAATAGGTTTTAAAGAAACACTCTATATTATTGGAGGAGGACATGTTGGTTGGTCGCTTTCAGAACTGATGGTAAAGTTAAATTTTAATGTTGTTGTTTTAGACAATAGGAATAATTTAAATACTTTAGAGAATAATCAATTTGCACATAAAACTTTAGTTGTTCAATATAATGAAATAACGAATTATATTCCCGAAGGAAAAGACACGTATATTGCTATTATGACTAATAAATATACTGATGATAAGTTGGTGCTGAGTCAGTTGATGAGGAAAAATTATAAGTATATTGGTGTTTTGGGTAGTAAATTTAAACTTAAAACGATGTGGAATATTTTGTTAAAGGAAGGTGTTTCTCAAGATGATTTAGATAGTGTATATGCTCCAATAGGTTTGTATATTAAAAGTGAAACTACCAATGAAATCGCTATAAGTATTGCAGCCGAGATTATAGAAGTAAAAAACAAAACAGAATAATTAATATTCTGTTTTGTTAACTTTTGTATCCCATTGATCAAAAACAACTGTTGCTTCTTTTTGTAAAATTTGGGTAAATTTAATAGTTCTATCACCCATTTCTTTATCTAACTCTTCGTAAATAAATTGATCGTCAAAGTCTATTTTTGCAGCATCAATTTTATCACAAGCATAAAAAACTGCTTTAGGACGTGCCCAATAAATAGCACCTAAACACATAGGACATGGTTCGCATGAAGTATAAACAATACAATCATCTAATTGAAAAGTGCCAAGTTTATCACAAGCATTTCTTATAGCAACTACTTCTGCGTGAGCTGTTGGATCATTAGTTGAAGTGACTCTGTTAAAACCTTCAGCAATAATTTTGCCGTCTTTTACTACAACAGCACCAAAGGGTCCTCCTGCATTTGAGTTCATACCTTCTTGAGCAAGTTTTATTGCTCGTTTCATAAATTCTTTGTCTTGATCGTTCATTTTATTTAGTACCGTTTAATATTAATAATGGAATGTCGCAATAAAATTCACTTTTTAAAATAGCATTTTTCTCCCATAATTTCTTAAAAAATCCTCTATTGCGTCTAAATACACATAGCATATCAGGATTATTATTTTCTAGATATTCAAGAACTCCTTGAAAAGTAGTCTTGTTACTTAATGTAGTTAACGAGTTTTTAATACTGTCAATATCCTTATTTAGTATGCTATCCTTTTCAGTATGTTCAGGTGTTTTAACCAATAATAAATCTACTTTTGAAGTAAAAGTTTTTACAAGTGAATTAAGAGGGTTTAAAACGCCATCTTTATTTATAATTCCAGATTTAAAAGCTAAAAGTATAGTAGAAATAGGTTTAAATATATAAGATTCAGGAACAATTAATGTTGGTATTTCTGTTTGTTTTATAATGCTTCCAGAGGTATTTCCTAAAAAGACATTGTCTTTTATAGAATTGCTCTTAGGACCTAAAATAATTAAATCAATACCTAATTCTTTATCAATTGCTTTGATACTGTCAGATGGACTTCCTTTAGCAGAAATAATTTTTAAATCAACATTTTTAGTGTTAACAGAACTAATAATTGTACGAATGTATAATTTGGTTTCTCGTTCAATAATTTCATTCATATTTATAATTGAACCTGCTCTAGAAACAACTTTATACGCCCTAAAAACAAAAATTTTAGCGTTAATTTCTTTAGCGAAATTAATAGCGTATTGCAATGTGTTTTTAGAATTTTCTGATGATCCTATAGGTACGAGAATATGTTTCATAATATATGTTTTTATGCAAATCTAAGCATTTAGATCTTGAATTTAAAATTACTAATGAGTTAAAAAACTTTAATTACAGTATTTTGTGATGTATCCCTTTTATTGTTAATTTTTTCTTTTCTTTGTAAGGATAAAAATAAATATATGAATTTAACGATTGTTGGTACTGGTTATGTTGGTTTAGTGAGTGGAACTTGCTTTTCTGAAATGGGAAATAAAGTAACTTGTATTGATGTGAATCAAGAGAAAATAAAGAATCTTAAAAAAGGAATTATTCCAATTTTTGAACCAGGATTAGAGACAATGGTACTCAAAAATTTCAAAAAAAAGAATTTAAATTTTTGTACACAGTTGTCTGAAGGACTCAAAAAATGCGAAATCGTTTTTATTGCAGTAGGAACACCAATGGGAGAAGACGGCTCAGCAGATTTGCAATATGTTTTAGCGGTTGCAAAGCAAATTGGTCAAGAAATGAATGAAGAAATTATTATTGTTAATAAGTCAACAGTTCCTGTTGGCACTGCAGATAAAGTAAAGGAAACGATTGCACTAGAACTTCAAAAACGAGGTGTTCAAATTCCATTTTATGTAGTGTCAAACCCAGAATTTTTAAAAGAAGGCGCAGCGATAGCTGATTTTATGAAACCAGATCGTGTAGTAATTGGAACTGAAAACGATTTTGCAAAAGAACAAATGCGAGCGTTGTATTCACCATTTGTACATAATAGAGATCGTTTAATATTTATGGATGTGCGATCTGCAGAAATGACGAAATATGTCGCAAATGCAATGTTGGCAACAAAAATTTCATTTATGAATGAAGTTGCGAATATTTGCGAATTAGTAGGTGCAAATGTAAATCAAGTACGAATAGGAATAGGTTCAGATAGTAGAATAGGTTATAGTTTTATCTATCCAGGAAGTGGATATGGAGGCTCTTGTTTTCCTAAAGATGTGAAGGCGTTAAAAAAAATGGCAGAAGAAAAAGGATATGCAGCTAATTTAATTGCATCTGTAGAAGAGGTAAATGACAAACAAAAATTTGTAATAGCAAATAAAGTTATTAAGCGTTTTGGTGAAGATTTGTCAGGTAAAACTTTTGCAATTTGGGGGCTTTCATTTAAACCAGGAACTGACGATATGCGCGAGGCTCCAGCAATATATATAATAAAAGAATTGGTAAGTCGTGGTGCAAAAATCAACGCATATGATCCAAAGGCAATGGATGAAGCAAGTCATTTTTATTTAAAAAATGTAAAAGGTATTACTTACTGTAATTCTAAATATGAAGCATTGAAAAATGCAGAGGCAATGATCCTTCTAACGGAGTGGAAAGAATTTAGGTCTCCAGATTTTGATGAATTAAAAAACCAATTAAATACTCCAATAATTTTTGATGGAAGAAATCAATATGATGAAGTAAGACTGAAGCATAAAGGTTTTGAATACTTTCAAATAGGGAAAAAATAAAGTTCAGATTTTAGAAATTTTTATTTTTTGATTGATGATGAAACTGACTCTCCGAATTATACTAACGATATTGGTATATAACAATAAAAGGAGTGAAATTAACAGTTTGTCTTTGTTGATTATTTAATTAACTCTAAATTTGTATAATATATAAAAAAGGATAAATGAAGATTGCAATTATTGGATTAGGCTACGTAGGATTGCCCTTAGCGGTTGAATTTGCTAAAAAATATCAAGTTATTGGATTTGATATTAATAAAAAAAGAATAGAAGAACTCAATAAATATATAGACAATACATTAGAAGTTGATAGTAAAGATTTAAAAAATGCAATAACTAATTCACAAAAAGATGTTGGATTAATAGTTACTAATGAAGTTGAAAAATTAAAATCAGCTAATTTTTATATTGTTACCGTTCCTACACCTATTGATAGTAACAAAAAACCGAACATGCAACCTCTTTTTATGGCGAGTAAAATGGTTGGTAAAGTGTTAAAAAAAGATGATATCGTAGTTTATGAATCAACAGTTTATCCAGGAGCAACCGAAGAAGAATGTGTGCCTATTTTAGAAAAAGAATCAAATTTAAAATTTAATAAAGATTTTTATGTAGGATATTCTCCAGAGCGAATAAATCCAGGAGATAAAGAAAGAACAGTTACAAAAATATTAAAAGTAACATCAGGATCAACACCTGAAATAGCAGATGTAATTAACGATATTTACGCATCTATAATAAAAGCAGGAACGCACAAAGCACCGTCAATAAAAGTAGCAGAAGCAGCAAAAGTAATAGAAAATGCTCAAAGAGATATAAATATTGCTTTTGTAAATGAACTGTCAAAGATTTTTCAATTGATGGATATTGATACGCAAGAAGTACTTGAAGCAGCAGGAACTAAATGGAATTTTTTGCCATTTAAACCAGGATTAGTAGGAGGACACTGTATTGGAATTGACCCTTATTATTTGGCTCAAAAAGCAATAAGTTTAGGCTATAATCCTGAAATAATTTTGTCAGGACGTAAACTGAATGACAGTATGGGTTCATTTGTTGCTGTTGAAACAATAAAAATGATGATTAAAAAGAATATTTCAATCAATCAAGCAAATATTCTTGTTTTAGGAATCGCATTTAAAGAAAATTGTCCTGATATTAGAAATTCTAGAGCAATAGATATTATAAACGAATTGCAATCATACAATGTTACAGTTGATGTTTATGATCCTTGGGCAACAGTTTCGGCTGTAAAGCACGAGTATAATATAGACTTGATTTCGTCATTAAAAGATATCACTAAGAAATATCAAGGAATCATTATTGCAGTAGCACATAACGAATTTAAAGAAATAAATTTACAAAACTATTTAGATGATACGCACATTATTTTTGATGTAAAAGCGATGTTGCCTAAAGAACAATCAGATATGAGATTATAATGAAGAAAATATTAATAACAGGAGCAGCAGGATTTATAGGATACCACTTGTCAAAAAAATTAATCTCTAACGGATATCAAGTTGTAGGGATAGACAATATCAATGACTATTATGACGTAAATTTAAAATTGGCACGATTAAAAAATTTAAATATTGACACTTCAAAATTAAATGATAATGAAGAAATTTGTGGAGATATTATATTTTCAAAGTTAGACTTAACCAATTTAGAAGCGCTTAAAGAACTATTTAAAAAACATCAATTTGATTATGTTGTAAATCTTGCAGCGCAAGCAGGAGTACGTTATTCGCTAATTAATCCACATTCATATGTAGATAATAATATTACAGGTTTTTTAAATTTATTAGAAGCATGTAGAGCCTATCCTGTAAAACATTTAGTTTTTGCATCATCAAGTTCAGTATATGGATTGAGTAAAGAAATTCCGTTTAATGAAGATAGTTCGGCAGATCATCCATTAGCAATCTATGCAGCAAGTAAAAAAGCAAACGAAATGATGGCGCATTCATACGCTCATTTATTTAATGTACCTTGTACTGGATTACGATTTTTTACGGTTTACGGACCTTGGGGAAGACCTGATATGGCATTATATATCTTTACAAAAGCAATTGTAGAAGATAAAGAATTTGAAATTTTTAATAACGGAAATATGAGTAGAGACTTTACTTATATAGATGATATAGTTGAAAGTGTAAAAAGATTAATTCCGTTAGCGCCAAAGAGAGATAACCCAAAATTTGATGTAAAACAACCAACACCTTCTAAAAGTACTGCGCCGTATCAAATCTTTAATATAGGAAATAACAACCCTATTTTATTGATGGATTTTGTAGAGGCTATAGAAAAAGCACTTGGTAAAAAAGGGAAGCGAGTTTTTAAACCGATGCAACCAGGAGATGTGGCTTCAACCTATGCAAATGTTGAAAGTTTATTTGATTATATAAATTTCAAACCAGAAACCAAGATAGAAGATGGAATTAATAAATTTGTAGAATATTACTTAAAACATGTAGTAAAAGAATAAGAAATTTATAAAAGTTAAATTAATTTTTTATAAATAAACTTTACTTCCACGTTCTATTCTTTATCTTTGCGCTAATGAAATTTGAATTAAAAAGTAAAGATATACACAGTAAGGCAAGAGCAGGAGTTATGATTACCGATCACGGTGAAATAGAAACACCTATTTTTATGCCAGTTGGAACTGTAGGAACGGTAAAAGGTGTTCATCAAAAAGAACTAAAAGAAGAAATTAATCCTGATATAATTTTAGGAAATACGTATCATTTATACTTACGTCCTAAAACAGCTATACTTCAGCAAGCAGGAGGATTGCATAAATTTATGAATTGGGATAGACCAATTTTAACCGATAGTGGAGGATATCAAGTTTATTCGCTTTCAGGAAGAAGAAAAATCAAAGAAGAAGGCGTAAAATTTAAAAGTCATATTGACGGTTCATACCATACGTTTACTCCAGAAAATGTAATGGAAATTCAACGGAAAATAGGAGCCGATATTATTATGGCTTTTGATGAATGCACACCATATCCTTGTGATTATAATTACGCAAGACGCTCAATGCATATGACACATCGTTGGTTAAAACGCTGTATAAATCATCTAGAAAAAACACCGTATTTATATGATTATACACAATCTTTTTTTCCAATTGTACAAGGAAGTACGTATAAAGACTTAAGAAAACAATCTGCCGAATTTATTGCATCAGTAGGAGCAGAAGGAAACGCGATAGGAGGACTTTCAGTTGGCGAACCAGCAGAAGAAATGTACGCAATGACAGAAGTTGTAACAGCAATATTGCCAGAAGATAAGCCTCGTTACTTAATGGGAGTTGGTACGCCAATAAACATACTTGAAAACATAGCCTTAGGAATAGATATGTTTGATTGTGTAATGCCAACACGAAATGCAAGAAATGGAATGCTATTTACTGCCTACGGAAGCATCAATATAAAAAATAAAAAATGGGAAAATGACTTTTCTCCAATTGATGAAATGGCTATAACATACGTAGATACTTATTATTCTAAAGCGTATTTAAGACATTTATTTGTATCTAAAGAGTTGTTAGGTAAGCAAATAGCGTCAATTCATAATCTTGGATTTTATTTGTGGTTGACTCGTGAGGCAAGAAAGCATATATTAGCAGGAGATTTTACTGAATGGAAAAATAAAATGGTAAAACAAATGAATAACAGATTGTAAATTTGAGAATATTAGATAAATACATATTAAAAAAATACCTAACATCATTTGTCTTTGTTTTGCTGATATTGATTCCAGTTATTATTGCTGTTAATCTTTCAGAAAAAATAGATAAGTTTTTACGACATCCTGATTTAACAGTTGGTGAGATAATCACAGATTATTACGTAAATTTTATTATTTTTATAGGTAATATGATATTGCCTTTGGCACTATTTGTTTCAGTACTCTTTTTTACTTCTAAATTAGCTTCAAATACTGAGATAATAGCCATTAACAATGCAAAAATATCTTTCAAAAGATTTTTATATCCTTACTTTATTGGAGCAACAATTGTTGCTATTTTTGGTTTGCTATTAAATCATTTAATAGTACCACATAGTAATAAAAAATATTATGAATTTGACAATACCTATCTTGTAAACCATCCAAAAAATTTCTCTAGAATTGACAATGTTAATATCCAACTATCAGAAAAAGATTATATATATATAAGATCATATGATTTAAAGAGAAACTCAGGAAATGACTTCTGTTTTGAACGCTATGAAGGACTTAAATTAAAAGAGAAGTTAACTGCTGATGTAATTCGATTTATAAAAAAAGATTCTACTTATCGTTTAATTAGATTTTATAAACGTAAAATAGTAGATGATGGAGACGATATTGTAAGTTTTGGAAGAAGACTTGATACTGTTTTTAGTTTTAAGCCTAAAGATTTATTACACATAGATGCTTTTGCCAAAGATATGCGTACACCCGAACTTCTAGATTATATTGATATTTCTAAAAAAAGAGGAAGAGGGAATTTAAACGCGTATTTAGTAGAATTGTATAAACGTACAAGTTTACCA
>CAMZLV010000131.1 GCA_947311835.1 uncultured Lutibacter sp.
AAAGGAGTTTTTAGATTTAAAAGACCTGATGAATTAGCAGCAGAAACAATCGAACGCTTATTACAAGACGTTCCTCAATTAGACAAAAAAAGAATTGATGATGTGATTGTAGGTAATGCAATGCCAGAAGCCGAACAAGGATTAAATATGGGACGATTAATCTCTTTAATGGGATTAAAAATTGAAGACGTTCCTGGAATGACCGTAAATAGATATTGCGCCTCAGGACTAGAAACAATAAGTATTGCAGCTGCTAAAATTCAATCTGGAATGGCAGATTGTATCATTGCAGGAGGTGCAGAAAGCATGAGTTATATTCCTATGGGAGGATACAGACCTGTACCAAACTACAAGGCAGCAAAAGAAGGAAATGAAGATTATTATTGGGGAATGGGACTTACTGCTGAAGCCGTTGCGCAACAATTTAACGTATCACGTGAAGCACAAGATCAATTTGCTTTTAATTCACATCAAAAAGCATTAGCAGCCATTGACAATGGAACGTTTAAGGATGATATTATACCTATAGAAGTCGAAAATATTTATTTAGATGAAAATGGTAAAAAACAAACAAAATCATATACCGTTGATACAGATCAAGGACCAAGAAGAGGAACTTCAATAGAAGCATTAGCCAAATTAAGAGCCGTATTTGCTCAAGGAGGAAGTGTAACTGCTGGAAATTCTTCACAAATGAGTGATGGTGCATCATTTGTATTGGTTATGAGTGAAGAAATGGTAAAAGAATTAAATATAGAACCGATTGCTAGAATGGTATCGTATGCCGCAATGGGAGTTGAACCAAGAATAATGGGAATTGGACCTGTTGCTGCTGTACCAAAAGCACTAAAACAAGCAGGACTCAGCTTAAAAGATATTGATTTAATTGAATTAAACGAAGCATTTGCATCACAATCACTTGCTGTAATTAAAGAACTTGACTTAAATCCTGATATCGTAAATGTAAATGGAGGCGCAATAGCACTTGGTCATCCTTTAGGTTGTACTGGTGCAAAACTTTCTGTTCAGTTATTTAACGAAATGAGACGCAGAAAAAACAAATATGGAATCGTAACAATGTGTGTTGGAACAGGACAAGGTGCAGCAGGAGTTTATGAATTCTTAAAATAAAATATTAGCAAAGACAAATCTAAACTAAAATATTCAATAGTAAAAATATACTATTGAATTCAATATTAAAAATTTAAATACTATGAGCGACAAAAAACAATTACTAAGAGGAGGGCAATTTCTTGTAAAAGAAACAAACTGTGAAGATATATTTACTCCAGAGGATTTTAATGAAGACCAATTAATGATGAAGGAATCATTAATCGAATTTGTTGATAGAGAAATTTGGCCTCACAAAGCTCGATTTGAACAAAAAGATTATGCCCTAACTGAAGAATTGATGAAAAAAGCAGGAGATTTAGGCTTTCTTAGTGTATCTGTTCCAGAAGAATATGGAGGAATGGGAATGGGTTTTGTATCAACAATGCTAACTTGTGATTATATATCAGGAGCAACAGGCTCTTTTAGTACTGCTTTTGGTGCGCATACAGGAATCGGTACAATGCCAATTACTTTATACGGAACAGAAGAACAAAAACAAAAATACGTTCCTAAACTCGCTTCTGGAGAATGGATGGGTTCATATTGTTTAACAGAACCAAGTGCAGGAAGTGATGCTAATTCTGGAAAAACAAAAGCCGTTTTATCAGATGACGGAAAATATTATAGCATTACTGGAAATAAAATGTGGATTTCAAATGCAGGATTTTGTAATATCATGATTGTTTTTGCACGTATTGAAGACGACAAAAATATAACAGGTTTTATAGTTGAATATGATAAAAACAATCCAAATGGAATCACTTTAGGAGAAGAAGAGCATAAACTTGGTATTCGCGCTTCATCAACACGTCAAGTGTTTTATAACGAAACTAAAGTACCTGTAGAAAATATGTTGTCAACTCGAGGCAATGGATTTAAAATCGCTATGAATGCTCTAAATGTTGGTCGTATAAAATTAGCAGTTGCTTGTATAGATGCACAACGAAGAGTTATTGGCGAATCAATTAAATACGCAAATGAACGCATTCAATTTAAAGTGCCTATTTCTTCGTTTGGTGCAATACGTCAAAAAATTGCTGAAATGGCAACCAACTGTTGGGTTGGAGAATCAGCTTGTTATAGAGCAGGAAAAAATATTGAAGACAGAATTTCATTAAGACAAGAAAACGGAAAAGATTCACATCAAGAAGCAGAACTAAAAGGAGTTGAAGAATATGCAATTGAATGTTCTATATTGAAAGTTGCCGTATCTGAGCACGTACAAAAATGTACTGATGAAGGAATCCAAATATTTGGAGGAATGGGCTTTTCAGAAGATACTCCTATAGAATCTGCTTGGAGAGATGCACGTATAGCTAGAATTTATGAAGGAACGAATGAAATAAACCGAATGCTGAGTATTGGTATGCTTATCAAAAAAGCAATGAAAGGTCATGTTGATGTTTTAGGTCCTGCTACTGCAGTTGCTGCTGAATTAACAGGCATTCCTTCTTTTGAAAAACCTGATTATTCAATTTTATTTGCTGAAGAAAAACAAATTATTGCAAATCTTAAAAAATTATTTTTAATGGTTGCTGGTGCTTGTCTTCAAAAATATGGTGAAAAAATTGACGAACATCAACAATTATTATTAGCAACTTCAGACATATTAATTCAAATATATATGGCTGAATCAGCAATATTAAGAGCTGAAAAATTAGCAAAACGTGAAGGAGAAGAAAATGTAAAAGAACAAATTGCAATGGCAAAACTTAATCTATTCCACGCAATAGATGTGATAGAAACTGCTGGTAAGCATTCTATTATTTCTTTTGCTGAAGGAGATGAACAACGCATGATGCTTATGGGATTAAAACGCTATATTAAGTATACAAATATGCCTAATATTATAGAATTACGTAATATTATTGCTGATAAAATAACGAAAGAAAATAAATACTGTTTCTAACAATAAACGTTATTTTAAACAAAAAATCCCAAAGCAATGCTTTGGGATTTTTTTTGTTACTTTTGAAAAAAAACAATCATAGAAATGAAAAATATAATAACACTTGCATTCTTAGTTATATACACTACAATAGCAGCACAATCAAATACTAATATCTTTCTATTTGATATGAAATTGAGCAATAAAGAAATGAAATTATCCAATTTCAAAAACATCTCTAACAATAAAGGGTACAATAACCAACCTTCTTTTATAGATAACTTTACAATTCTATATTCAGGAACCAGAAATGGTCAAACAGACATTGTTAAATATGAAATTGATAGCGAAATAACTACTTGGATTTCAGAAACTGAAGGAAGTGAATATTCACCCTTAAAAATCCCGAACCAAAAAGCAATTTCAGCAATAAGATTAGATAAAGATGGCACTCAAAACCTCTATAAATATAATATGATAAATGGCGCTTCTGAAATTTTAATCGATAGTTTGATTGTAGGTTATCACACTTGGTATGATAATAAAAATATTATTTCAGCAGTATTAGAAGGAGAAAACATGACATTATACAAATCAAATATTGAAACCAATACAAATACTAAAATAGAGGAAAAGATTGGACGTTCACTTCATAAAATTCCAAATACTAATTTAATTAGTTATATCAGTAAAGCAAATGACAAATGGGAAATAAAATCGTATGACCCTAAAACAAATGAAACAAAATTTATTACATATACATTGCCGAAAACTGATGATATGTGTTGGCTTGTTGATGGTACACTTTTGGCAGGAAAAAAAGATAAATTATATAGAATAGACACTTCTAAAGAAAATGCACAATGGATTGAAGTTGCCTCACTTGAAGCATATGGCATTGAGAACATCACACGTTTGACAATGAGTAGCACGCTTAAACTCATTGTTGTTGGCGAAAACTCAAATCAAAATTTAGAACCAAAATTAGAAAACATTTCTTGGATTTCTGGCAACTGGAAAGGAAATGCTTTTGGTGGAATAGCAGAAGAAAACTGGAGTAAACCGATTGGAGGCTCAATGATGGCAACCTTTAAATTGATAAGTAATAATACGATTTCTTTTTACGAAATAGAAATCATAAGAGAAGTAAACAATACACTCATTCTTCAATTAAAACACTTTAATAATGATTTAAAAGGTTGGGAAACTAAAGATGAAACTATTGATTTTCCTCTAAAAGAAATCACTAAAAACAAAGTTGTTTTTGAAGGTATGATTTTTGAAAAAATAGGTGATAAACAAATGAATGTTTATGTTGATATAAAAAATGATAATGGCGAAATTAAAACTGTAAAAATCAATTACAAAAAAGAATAGCACAAAAAAATAGACGCCATGAAATAGCGTCTATTTTTTTTATAAAAAATTCCTTATCTATTTATTCAACAACCAATTTACGTGTTGCTGTTTTACCATCTTCACTCACTTTAAGAATATATATTCCTGTATTTAAATCTGAAATTTTAACAGATTCATTTGCTCTTATTTCCTTTGAATATACTGTTTTACCAAGTAAATCAAAAATTTGAACTTGTCGATCAGTGTTACTTAGCGAACGAATATTAAATTCTTTATTATTTACAGGATTAGGATATACCATAAACCCTTCAATTGCATTATCTCCAACTGATGCAGTTGCTGATGGTGTAACATCAGCCCAAGTTGTACCTATACGTAACTCATCAAATGAAATAAATGGTGTTTCACCTGTTGAATCTTGTCTAATATTAAACTGACTTAATTCTATTTCAGGAGTTCCATCTGTTTCTGTTAACGTCACAGCAGGTGCAGTACCTCCTCCAAGATCTGCAGGTGCTGGATTTACCCACATTTTAGTCTCGCCTGTTCCTAATGTATAACTTACAACAACAAAAACCTCATCTCCAACATTATATGTCATTGGAGTTACAGGAGGTGTTGAACTTGCATTACCAAATCCGATATCATAAGTAGTACTTGCTACATTAGGATTTGGATGTGCCCAAACTCTAGATTTGAAATTATAACTTCCTGGATTACTAAAAAATGCAAAGTATCCTCCATCCGTTACGTCTGTCATTGAAGATTGATCAGTTACTTTAAAAATAAATGAGGCAAAAACGTCTCCAGTAGATACTGGTGAAAACTCTATTCGTACATCTTTACCAGAACCATCAAACTCAACAGAATTTCCTGCTGAAGCTATAAGACCTGTATATGATAAATTTCCTGATGCTACTAAAATTTCATCTCCCGAATTATAACCTTGCCAGTTTGTTTGGTCTGTTAAATTTTGTGCTACTGTATAATTAAAATCATCATAAAAAGGTAGTGATTGTATAATACTATTGGTTGTAAAAGTAACTGTATCACTAATCACTGATGACAATGAATTTCCAGCATTATCAACTAATTCAAAATATAATGTATGAGAACCATCTGCTAAATTTGTAAAGTTTGTAGGTGCTGTATCAAATTTACTAACAGTTGTAGTTCCATCAAGACTGTATTTAATAAAACCATCACCAGTATTATCACTAGTTCCACCACCTGCATCACCAGATACTGTGAAGTTTTGAATATCTAAAGTAGCATTAAATCCTGCTGAACCAACATTAACTGTTTCTCCAGTTGTTGGTGAAGTTATGTTTAAACTTGGACTTGTATTAACTCCTGATTGCAAAAGTATATTGTCAAATCCTGCATAATCACTTCCTCCATTTTGAAAGGCAAGTAACGTTAGTCTAACATTAGTAGTTCCGTTAGGTACTACTTTAGAAACAAAAGCCCAAGCACCTCCTGTATCTTTATTAAGCGCCACTTCTCCTTGACTTACATCATCAAAAAAGTATTCTACTCTAATAGTATCTGTACTATCATAACCAATGGTATAATAATAAAATGTAAGTAATATATCTGTTTGACCTGCAACTGATATATTAGGAAAAGATAAAGTGTGATCAAAAGCGCCTCCTCCATTTGGATTGTTTAAATCTTGCATTCCCCAAAAATTTGCTCCAGATTGAGGATTAATAGACCCTAAACTGGTTACTGCACTCCAAATATCTCCAGATGCTGTATATGTAGCAGGAGATTCTGTATATGCCCAAGTGTCTGTAGCCGCACTTTCAAAATCTTGCGCTCCTAAGGTAGTTTGCCCATAAGAAGTCACAGATAAAAAGATTGTAAGTAATAAAACGTAAAGTTTTTTCATAATTAAATGTTTAAATTTTTAAATAAAATAGTACTCAAATTTACAATTTAAAATGTAAAAAAAAGAAAATTTAACGTTTCTTTTTTAAATTTATTGCATCCGTTAAAAAAACAAAACACTCAACCTCAGCAAACAAACTTTAATTCATAGAATATTTAATATTATTACTTTATTTTATTTTTACTATAAAAAATTAAAGCCAAATCTGCTCTATTGGTAAAAACACCTTCAACATCTTTTGAGTATTTTTTTAGTTGCTCATTGGTATCAAAAGTATAAGGATGAATAATCATTCCTGATTGATGTATTAAATCTACCATCCAAGGAGCAGTTAACTCTTCATAATTATTGGGTGTTCCTGCAATACTTGGTCCTATAATATGAACATTGTTTTCTACTGCAAAATTAATTGCTTTGGTATAAACCTTTTTTAAATTGCCTTTCATATCTGGCTTCCATAACAGGAAACATTTAGGGATATTTGGTAAATATTTTTCTAATTGTTGAATACTTTTTGGCGAAAAAGATTGTAAAATTAATCGCGCATTGGTATTTGCTACTCCTACTTTTCCTTTTTTTGTGATAATTTCTTTTGGCTGTGTATTGATATTCCATCCTAAAGAGGTTAATTCTTCGGCTAAATATTTTTCAATATTAGATTTCGGATGTTTGGTTTCTACATAAATTCCAGGTCTATTTCCGTTGTCTTTTTCATCTTCAACATAAGAAAAAGTGCTTTTTTCAGGATGATACTGTAGTTTTTTTCCTTCGGCAATATGGATAATATCTTTAAGGGTTAGTATTTTTAAATGCTCAAACGCTGTTTTTGCTCTATCCGGATTTTTGTGATTAAACCAAGAACCTACATCTAATTTTCGTAATTCTGCTAAGGTGAAATCGCTAATAGCATCATCTACTCTATTAGGAAAAACAGTAGCAATATTGGTTGTACGTTGTAAATTATCATCATGAAAAGCCACTAATTGATTGTCTTTGGTTAGTTGTAAATCCATTTCTAAATAATCTGCACCAATATTTCTCGCCCATATATAGGCTTGCTCGGTTTCTTCTGGAGCCCAATACGTACTTCCTCTGTGTGCTATAACAATGTCTTTTTTTACATAATCTCGCACTTGTTGAGTTGCTTTATTAATTTTATGAATGGAATTCATTTGCGTAATTTTTGCTGTTTTTTGATGATTTTCACAAGACGTAATAATCATTAAAAACGTTAGTGAAATTATTATATTCGTTCTTTTTTTCATTTTTGTTGATGTTGTTTGTTTTCGAGTATCCATGTAAATCCTATAAAAATAATTGACAAAACACAGGCTGCAATGAGTAGTAAAAAACTACTATTCCATCCAAAGTTATCAATTAAATATCCTATTAAAATATTGGCGGTTAATGCGCCTCCTAAATATCCGAACAATCCTGTAAAACCTGCGGCTGTTCCTGCTGCATTTTTTGGCACTAAATCTAAAGCCTGTACACCAATTAACATTACTGGACCATAAATTAAAAACCCTATTGCAACTAATGCCATATTATCAATCATTGGATTTCCTGCTGGATTTTTCCAGTATACAATTACAGCAAGTAACACTAAAACCATATAGATAATACTTACAGGTGCTCGTTTTCCTTTAAACCATTTGTCGCTTATAATTCCTGCCAAAATAGTTCCTGGAATTCCTGCCCATTCGTATAAAAAATATGCCCAACCGCTTTCTTTTAACGAAAACCCTTTTACTTCTTCTAAATACGTTGGTGCCCAATCTAACACGCCATATCTAACCAAATAAACAAAGATATTAGCAATTGCGATAAACCATAATAATTTGTTTTTAAACACATATTTGATAAAAATATCTTTGGCAGAAATTTGTTCGTTTTGATCTACTCCTGTAATTATATCAGGATAATCATTTTTATATTCCTCAATGGTTGGCAAACCAACTGCTGTCGGTCTATCTCTTAAAGTCAGATAGATAATACATGCAATAAAAATGGCTATTAATCCTGGAAGATACAGTTTTGCGTGCCAATCGCTAAAATAAGCAACTCCAAAAATTGCTAAAGGACCGATTAGACCTCCTCCTACATTGTGTGCCGTATTCCAAAAAGACATTTTAGTACCACGTTCTCTAAGTGAAAACCATTGCACCATAATTCGTCCGCTTGGTGGCCAACCCATGCCTTGAAACCATCCATTTAACAATAGCAATACAAACATAATAGTTACAGATGATGTTGCAAACGGAAAAAACCCCATAGTCAACATAATCAGTCCTGACATCAATAAACCAATAGGCATAAATTTACGTGCATCGCTTCTATCAGAAACATTTCCCATTAAAAATTTACTCAATCCGTATGCAATTGCCACACCGCTTAATGCAAAACCTAGTTCTAACTTCGTATAACCTTCTTCAATGAGATTTGGCATTGCCAAAGAGAAGTTTTTTCGCACCAAATAATATCCTGCATATCCTATAAAAATACCGAAAAAAACCTGAAAACGCATTTTAGCATAGGTTTTATCAACTAGATTTTTTGGTATAGGTTCTTTATCTTTAGGAATTTTTAAAAATGGTAACATATTATTTAGTTTATGATATAGCCTTTGGTTAATTTAGTATATTTTATGAGTTGTTCTTTTATCCAATCATTATTTTTTTCGAGTTCATTTGCCATAATTTGGGCTACTTCTGGTGCAATTTTAAGGCTTTCTTTGGCATCTAAAAACAAGGCACGTGTTCTACGTGCTAATACATCTGAAATATGTAATGCAAATTCATTTTGTACTGCCCAAATTATTTGGGCTTTAGTAACTTGTAAAGACTCGCTTAACAACTCGCCATTTTTAGAGTTTTTTTTGATGAGTTTTTGAATTCCATCTACATCACTTCCGTAAAAATACAACGGATGATTAAAATCTACATTTTCTTTGTAACCATGTATATGTAATTCTTCTGTTACCGATTCTTTTTTTGGTAAATTTCCCACTTTTTGAATGGTATCAATTACATCTTCGCCCATTTCTCTATAGGTAGTCCATTTTCCTCCAATAATGGAAACCAAACTGCTTTTTGATATGATAATTTTATGTTTTCGTGATATTTCTTTGGTTTTACCATTATCATCTTCTTCTGGTGCTGCAAGCGGACGCAAACCTGCAAATACACTTTTTATGTCTTTTCTAGTCGGTTTTTTAGCGAGATATCTGCTAGCAGTTTCTAAAATAAAATCGATTTCTTCTTCGGTTGCTTTTGGCTCTATAACAGGCTTCTCTTTTGGCACATCGGTAGTTCCTAAAATAACTTTATTGTGCCACGGAACAGCAAATAATACACGTCCATCACTGGTTTTTGGTATCATCAACGCGTAATCTGATTGTAAAAATTCTTTGTCAATTACAATATGAACACCTTGACTTGGCTGTACAATATGTTTTGCCTTCGGATTGTCTTTTTGGATAATATTATCAACAAAAATACCTGTTGCATTTAGTACTACTTTAGATTTTAGGTGATAAATCTTTCCTGATTCTTTATCCTTTGCTACAACTCCACAAATTTTATTATTTTCTTTGATAAGATTTTTTACTTTAAAATAGTTGAAAGCAACTCCATCGTTCTCAATAAAAGTCTGTACTAAATTAATACCTAATCTTGTATCATCAAATTGTCCATCGTGATAAATTACACCTCCTCTTAAGTTTTTTTTGATAAGATTTGGCATTTTAGCAATTGTATCTTCTAAAGAAAAAGGTTTTGACCACCCGAAACTTAATCGTCCTGCTAAAAAATCATATATTGTTAATCCAACGGTATAAAAAGGCTTGTACCACCAAGTGTAAGACGGTATTAAAAATGATAGATTGCTTACCAAATGTGGTGCGTTTTTCATCAACAAACCTCTTTCGTTTAAGGCTTCTAACACCAAACCTATATCGCCTTGTGCTAAATAGCGCACTCCTCCATGTACCAATTTGGTACTTCTACTTGATGTGCCATTGGTATAATCGTATTGTTCTAACAGCAATGTTTTATAACCTCTTGTTACCGATTCAATTGCTGCACCTAATCCTGTTGCTCCTCCTCCAATGATTATTACGTCCCAAACGGTATTTTCTTTTAATTGATTTATTAGTTGTTTTCTATTTTGCATTAATTTCTATTCCTTTTACAATAAATTCATTAGGTTTGTAATATACGATTTAACCAAGCATTTAAAAGAAAAAAAAATGAAAAAAATAGTTTATTTATTAACTTTTATAGTATTTGTTGTTTCTTGTAATTCATCAGATAAAAAAACTTTTGATAAAAAATGGACACAAGAAAAAGCACCTGAATATTTTAAGGCTCGTTTTGAAACTACGCAAGGTAATTTTGATATCGAAGCAAAACGCAAATGGTCTCCAAACGGTGTTGATAGACTGTATCAACTTATAAACCATCATTTTTATACTGATATTGCTTTGTTTAGAGTGCTACCAAATTGGGTTACGCAATTTGGTATTCATAACGATTCGCTAGTTAATAAACAGTGGGAAAGTGTTGTTATTAAAGATGAACCTGTATTAAAATCAAACGATTCTATGACAATTGCATTTGCTCGTGATGGTATAGATTCTCGTACAACACAGATTTATATAAATATGAAAAACAATAATAAATTAGACACAATTAATTATATAGATGTTGTTGGTTTTCCTGTAATTGCAAGAGTTATAAATGGTATGGAAACTGTTCATAAATTTTATTCAGGTTATGATGGAAAAGCTGCTGATGAGCAAGATTCAATTTACGCTCAAGGGAATAGTTATCTTAAGAAAAAATATCCAAAGTTAGATTATATAAAAAAAGCATATATCCTCAAATAATGAAGCATCAAATCGCTCTTGACACTTGGAATCGTAAAGATCATTTTAATTTTTTTAATCAATTTGACAATCCTTTTTTTGGAATAACTGTTGATATTAATTGTACAAAAGCATATGATAAAACAAAAGAACTCGACACATCTTTTTTTATTTATTATTTACATAAATCAATTGTTGCTGCTAACTGTGTTGAGGCGTTTCGGTATAGAATTATCAACCAAGAAGTATATCTTTATGATGTTATTGATGCGTCAGCAACTATAAATAGAAAAAATAGTCCTTTCGGATTTTCATATATAAAATATCATGAAAACTACGAGGAATTTACAAAAACTGCAAAGAAAGAAATTGAAAGAGTACAAAATACTATTGGTTTAAATCCTGCTACTTCAGGAGAAAACGTTATACATTACTCTTCGTTGCCTTGGGTTAATTTCACATCACTATCACATGCTCACAATTCTGCTTTTAATGATAGTTGTCCTAAAATTTCTTTTGGAAAAATGACTCTGAAAGATGGTAGAAGAACTATGCCAATGTCAGTTCACGTACACCATGCTTTAATAGATGGTTATGAAGTAGGATTGTATATTGATAAATTTCAAGAATTAATGAATCAATAAAAAAGAGGCTGTCTAAAAAGTATTTATTATGTCATTTTGAGCGCAGTCGAAAAATCTCAATTATTAGATAGTAAACTAATTATCATTTATAAAGATTCTTCATTTCATTCAGAATGACACTTTTCAGACAACCTCTTTCATTAATTTTGAACTATTAAGACATTAAAACTTAATCTTCTTTTAC
>CAMZLV010000132.1 GCA_947311835.1 uncultured Lutibacter sp.
ATTGTACATTATTTTCAGATTCTACTTCACTACCTACTTGAGTTCCGTCAACTAAAATTCTGAAACTTACAACATTATCAGTTGCTTTATTTTGAACTCCAGGAATACCACAAAGTATCAATAAATCAGAATCGGCAGTAGTTACCGTTAATGAAAGACCACTTACATCAACCCAGTTTTGAGAGGTTGTAGATAAATTTGTAGAAGAACTAACACTTGCTCGAGCATTTGTATCTTGGTGCTTACCAGCAACCTGATGTTTAACAAGAGGGTTTGTTGTGCCAATTCCTACATTTCCACTACTAGAAATCATGAATCTTCTGTTGTCTATTGCTCCTGTAGTTGGGTTTGTATGTACAATTTCAAAGTCTTGACCTGTTGGTGTTCCTAACTCTGTATCATCAGCAATAATAATTCCAACAGTACCTGAAGGATTTGAAACGTGTAATGATGCTTTAGGGTCAGTCATTCCAATACCTACAAAACCATTAGTGTAGTTTATGTTTGTAGAAGAATTGGTTGCTTCAGTACCATCTGTATTTTCCCATGGTTCTGATTTTACATTTCCGGCAGAACCAACAGGAAGTTTTTTTAAATTTCCATTAGCGTCAGTAGCTAATACAGCATCTGTACTGGCTGCCGCAGGCATAGTTCGTACTCTCACCTCTCCATTTACATCTAAATCTTTGGTAGGAGAAGTTGTACCTATTCCTACTTGCGAGTAGATATTTTGATTAAAGATAATCACTAAAATTAAAATAATCGATTTTTTCATAATAAAAAATTTTAGGCAAATATATTTTTTAAATAAAAAAATAGATTACACATATGATTTTGTATTTTTGACCAATG
Source organism: uncultured Lutibacter sp. (assembly GCA_947311835.1). GTDB lineage: Bacteria > Bacteroidota > Bacteroidia > Flavobacteriales > Flavobacteriaceae > Urechidicola. The sequence continues at coordinate 853 of CAMZLV010000132.1, forward strand.
CAAAAAGTCAAAATTATAGAATGTCCAAGAGACGCAATGCAAGGGATAAAAACGCATTTTATACCTACAGAAGCAAAGGTTCGTTATATAAATGCGCTTCTAAAAGTAGGTTTTGATACGATTGATTTTGGTAGTTTTGTTTCGCCAAAAGCAATACCACAAATGCGTGATACTGCTGATGTGTTGGCAAAACTAGACTTATCAAACACAAATAGTAAATTACTTGCAATAGTTGCCAATATTAGAGGAGCAAATGATGCGAGTAAGTTTGAACAGATAGATTATTTAGGTTATCCTTTTTCAATTTCTGAAAATTTCCAAATGCGTAATACAGGTAAAACAATTGATCAATCTATTGGTATTCTCGATGAAATTTTATCCATTGCCGATAAAACAAATAAAGAAGTTGTTGCTTATTTATCAATGGGTTTTGGTAATCCGTATGGAGATCCTTGGAATGTTGATATTGTTGCTAATTGGACAGAAAAAATGGCAAAAATGGGTGTAAAAATCCTATCGCTTTCTGACACTATAGGTGTTGCAGATGGCGAAACGATATCGTATTTATTTTCTAATTTAATTCCGCAATATCCTACAATTGAATTTGGAGCGCATTTGCATACTACACCAACAACTTGGCACGAAAAAATAGATGCAGCATTTACTGCAGGTTGTAATCGTTTTGATGGTGCTATTAAAGGTTATGGAGGATGTCCTATGGCAAAAGACGAACTTACAGGTAATATGCCAACTGAAAAACTACTCTCTTATTTTACGAGTAAAAAAGCAACCATCAATTTAAAACCGATGAGTTTTGAAAGCGCTTATAACGGTGCGTTGGAGGTTTTTAGAGGTTAGTTTTTAGATGTTAGTAGTTAGTATTGAGTAGTTAGACTTGTCTTTCGTCTTAAATCATACATCTTTCGTCTTACATCTTCTGTCTTTAGACTTCCATCTCGCATCTCACATCAAACGATAAATCTTTTCAAAATAAACCTTGTCAAATAAGTAAAAAATAGTATCTTTGCACCCTTAAAAGTAAAACTTAAATTATTAATTATGAATCATTACGAAACTGTTTTCATTTTGAATCCCGTTTTATCTGAAACTCAGATAAAGGAAACAGTAAAGAAGTTTGAAGACTATCTTGTTTCTAAAGGTGCCGAAATGATACACAAAGAAGATTGGGGACTAAAAAAATTAGCCTACCCAATTCAACACAAAAAAAGTGGATTTTATCACTTATTTGAATTTAAAGTAGAAGGTGCTGTAATCGCTCCTTTTGAACTAGAATTTAGAAGAGATGATAGCATTATGCGCTATTTAACTGTTAAATTAGATAAACACGCTGCAGCTTGGGCTGAAAAAAGAAAAGCGCGTAAATCTGTAAAAAAATAAGGTATGGCAAGTTTAGATCAACAATCAAAAGGAGGAAAACAAGGTAATGTTAGGTACCTAACTCCATTAGACATTGACACAAAAAAAGAAGCAAAATACTGTCGTTTTAAGAAAAACGGAATCAAGTATATTGATTATAAAGATGCTGATTTTTTAATGTATTTGGTAAATGAGCAAGGTAAAATTTTACCACGCCGTTTAACAGGAACTTCATTAAAATATCAACGAAAAGTATCTGTAGCTATTAAAAGAGCACGTCATTTAGCATTAATGCCATATGTTGGCGATTTATTAAAATAATAAAGAGGAAAAGATATGGAACTAATTTTAAAACAAGACGTAGAAAACGTAGGATTTAAAGACGATGTAGTGACTGTAAAAAACGGTTACGGACGTAATTTCTTAATCCCTCAAGGAGTTGCTGTATTAGCAACTACATCAGCAAAAAAAGTATTAGCAGAAACTTTAAAGCAACGCGCTTTTAAAGAAGAAAAAGAAATTGCTGATGCAACTAAAATTGCAGATGCAATTAAAGGTTTAGAACTTAAAATTGCTGCTAAAACAGGTGAAGGTTCAAAATTATTTGGATCTATCAACAATATTAACCTTGCTGAAGCTTTAGAAAAAGCAGGTCAAACAATTGATAAAAAATTCATCAAGGTAGAAGGTGGTAATGTAAAACGTTTAGGAAAATATAATGCTGCAATCCGTTTGCATCGTTCTGTTATTGCTAATATTGAGTTTGAAGTTATTGCAGAAGCAAAGTAATTAACAATACTTAGTTAATAAGTCATATGAAAGTCCGCTATTAAGCGGACTTTTTTTGTTATTTTTGCAACGTTATTAATTTAAAACTATTTAATATATCATGAAAAAAAATCACCTAATATTATTGTTATTCTTTTGTATGGCAATAACTTCATTTTCACAAGTTACAACAGGCTCAATGAGAGGTAATGTTGTAGATCAAGATGGAGATCCATTACCAGAAGCAAGTGTTGTAGCAGTACATACACCTTCTGGAACATCGTATGGTACGGTGACACAATTTAACGGAACCTATAACATTCCTAATATGCGTGTTGGTGGACCTTATACTATTACAGTAAGTTTTATTGGTTATAAAGAAAATGTAACGAATAATGTTCATTTACAAGTTGGTGAAAAGTTAAAATTAAACTTCAACCTAAGTGAAGAAGCATCACAATTAGAAGAAGTTGTAATCAAAACTTCTGTAAATACTACAATTAATAGTGGTAGAACGGGTTCTTCTACAAGTATTGGTAAAGAGCAACTTAAAACGTTACCTACTATTTCAAGATCAATTAATGATTTTACACGTTTAACACCAAGTTCTGACGGAAATTCATTTGGAGGTGGAAACAACAAAATGAACAATTTATCTTTAGATGGTTCTATTTTTAACAATCCTTTTGGATTAGATGGAGGAACTCCAGGAAGTCAAACCAATGCACAACCAATATCGTTAGATGCAATTGACCAAATACAAGTTGATATTGCTCCTTTTGATGTAACATCTTCTGGTTTTACAGGTGCATCTATTAATGCAGTTACCAAATCAGGAACGAATGATTTTCACGGTTCTCTCTTCGGATTTTACAGAAATCAAGACCTAACAGGAAGCACAGTAGATGGTGTAGATTTGTTTAAAGCAGATTTAAAACACTTACAAGCAGGATTTAGTATTGGTGGACCAATAATTGAAGATAAACTTTTCTTCTTTGCAAATGCAGAAGTTGAAAGACGTACAGATTTAGCCTCAGGATTTAGAGCAAACAACGGAGGAGAAACTGTTGAAGGTAACGTATCAAGAGTTTTACGTTCTGATATGGATGCCGTTTCTGCAGCATTAGCAAATCTTGGTTATGATACAGGAGGATATGAAAATATTTTGAATGCAACTGATAATGAGAAATTTATTGTAAAATTAGACTGGAATATTAGTGACAATCATGCATTAACAGCTACTTACAATCAGTTAGATGCATCGAGAGATAAACAAGCACATCCTACAGCATTTTTTAATAGAGGACCAAATGCGAATACATTACAATTTGAAAATTCTGCATACTCGATTAATAACAAATTACAATCAGCAATTGTTGAATTAAAATCTAGATTTGGAACTAAATATTCTAACAACTTACAAGTAGGTTATACACATTTTGATGATTTTAGAGCGCCATTTTCTAAACCAGCACCTTCAATTACAATCTTAAAAGATGGTTCACCTTATATTATTGCTGGTCATGAGCCATTTTCTGTAAATAATAAGTTAGATCAAAAAGTATTTCAAATTACCAATAACTTTAAAATTTATGCAGGAGTTCATACTATAACTTTAGGAGGTTCTTTTGAAAAATTCCAATTTGACAATTCTTTTAATTTAGGATTTTATGGATATGGTTTTGGTCCAGGTACTTATCCGGAATATCCAAATGGTGGTTATGTCGGACCTTTTCCTGGAGGACCTTTTCCTGAATATGGAGGTCCTTTTCCTGATTTAGATGCATTTTTTTTAAGTGTTTCTAGTGGACTGTTGGGAGATGCACTAGATAATGCACAATCTGTTTTTGATGCAAATAACGCAAATAATACTTGGAGTTTGGCAGAAACAAACGTAGGACAATTATCAGTTTACGCACAAGATGAAGTGGTATTATTTAATGATTTTACACTTACATTAGGTGTTCGTTTTGACAAGCCTAATTATTTTGATACTGCAGAAAAAGCGCAAGAAAATATTGATAGAAACTGTTGTTATAGTCCAGCAATTGAATACTTCAATCCTGACGGTTCTTCACAATATTATGACAGTACAAAATTCCCTGCAGAAAGTACCGTTTTAATGTCACCAAGATTAGGTTTTAATTGGGATATCAAAGGAGATAACACGAAGCAATTACGTGGAGGTTTAGGTGTATTTACAGGAAGATTACCATTTGTATGGTTAGGAAACCAAGTACAAAATGTTAACTCATTCTTTTATACTGCAGTTGCTCCTAACTTTAATTTCCCTCAAGTATTTAGATCTAGTTTAGGATATGACCAAAAATTTGAAAACGGTTTAACAGTATCTACTGATTTAATGTACTCTAAAAATATTGATGCAATTTTTGCAACCAATATTGGCTTAAAAAGACCAACAGGATATTTACAAGGAGTTGGAACAAGACCAATTTACACTGCTGCAGATATCACCAATAATGCTTGGGCAGTAACCAATACCAATTTAGGTAATGTGTTTAATTTTTCTGTACAATTAAAGAAACAATGGGAAAACAATTTAAACATGAGTATTGCTTATGATTATTTAAATTCAAAAGATGCATCATCACCAACAGAGGAAATTACAAATGCAACCTTTGGAGCAAATCCTAATATTGGAAATGTAAATATAGCAAAATTAAGTCCTTCATCATTTGGACATAAAAACCGTTTTGTAGGTTCAATTTATAAAAAGTTTGAGTATGGAAATGGAAAATGGTCAACAGCTATTTCTACATTCTTTGAATATACAGAGTCAGGAAGACATAGTTTTGTATATGGAGGAGACATTAATGGAGACGGTTCGGCTCAAAATGATTTAATTTACATACCAACAGCATCAGAATTAACTACAATGACTTTTGTAGGAACTCCTACTGAGCAAGCTGCACAAATGGCTGCATTAGAAAATTACATCCAACAAGATGATTATTTAAGCAGTAATAGAGGAAGTTTTGCAGGACGTAACGCAACACTTGCTCCTTGGTTTTCTAATTGGGATATTCGTATAGCTCAAGATTATAACTTTGGAGAAGATAGCGCTAAGAAAATTCAATTTTCTATTGATATCTTAAACTTCGGAAATATGATTAATTCAGGTTGGGGAGTTCGTAAAATACCTACTAACACACAACCAATTGGTGTTACAGTAACAAACGGAGTGCCAACATATGCTTTTGATACTACGCTACAATCAACTTATACAGATGATTTAAGTTTATTATCTAGATGGCAAATGCAATTTGGATTAAAATATATTTTCTAATTAAAAAAAGAAAATAAAAATTTTATAAACCGTTCGTCTTTGGCGAACGGTTTTTTATTTTTGCAATATGAAGTACAGACAGTTAACAAAAGAACAATTTGAAGAATTGCATTTAGAATTTGCTACATTTCTTGCAGCACAACAAATAGATGTTAAAGAATGGGAAATAATAAAAAAAGAAAAGCCAGAAGTTGCTGAAGAAGAAATGAATGTTTTTAGTGATGTAGTTTGGGATAGAGTATTGTCAAAAGCCACATATTTAGAACACTTTTCAGAGAAAACAATCAATCTTTTTAGATGCGATGCAGAAGAAATTCATCGAATAGTGGTAAAAATAAATAAATCAACAATCAATTTATTAAATCCTGATGATTTTAATTGGTTTGTAGATCATTCACAAGATGAGAATATTGAATATTTTAAAGGACAAAAACCATACACAAAACAACGAAACAGTGAAATATTTGATTTGATAGAAAAAGGTAGTGTTGTTAGTGATGGTAAATTATATGAAGCGCTTTTTAAATTAATTAGTTAGTTTTTCGACTGTCATTCTGAGTGCAACGAGGAATCTATTTTCAGTATAAATTTCTTCACTTCGTTACGCTCGTTCAGAATGACAATATAAAACTAAAAAACCGTCAGTTCGAGTGATTTTCGAGAGAAGGAGAAA
>CAMZLV010000133.1 GCA_947311835.1 uncultured Lutibacter sp.
TTGGAATTCCTTTAAAATCGTTACTGCCGCTGGCGACGAAACCAAAATCAGCGAAGCCAAACAAGGAATTATCTGGACCGTTCTTGGTCTTGCCGTCACGATGTTTGCTTATATTATCGCCAAAACCGTGATTATGTTGATGTATTCGTGATAATTTCGCGGGAATTTAGAATTAAATTTAGGCCTTTACAGAGAAAAAAAACGGATGTAAAATTGTTAAAACTGATTTTGCTAGCCATAAGCGTGGCTGTTTTGTGGAAGTTTTTTAAAAAGGAGGAAGGCAAATAAAGCACTAGCAAATATTTTATCCTATCATTTAAATTTAATTATCCTATCATTTTTGATAGGATTTTAATACTTTTGTGATAGGATATTAAAAAAAAATGAAATTGACAAATAGACAACAACGGATAATAACTTTGATTGGAATGGAAAAGCAACTTTCCATATCTCAAATCCTTGAACTATTAAATGAAGATATTAGCCAAGTAACGCTTAATCGAGATTTAGCAAAATTAGTTAAAAACCAGTTTTTGATTAAAATAGGAAAAGCTCGAGCAATTAGGTATTCGGTTTCTAATTTTTATCAACTACTTGCTCCTGTAGATGTAGGTGTTTATTTTTCAAAAGAAACTGATCAAAGAAATTCGGCTCAAGGCTTTAATCACGAATTGTATGGTTTATTGGCAGATACTACAATTTTTTCTGCGGAAGAAATGAAGTTATTGAATTCAATAAAAGCAGTATATCAAAAAAACATTTCGAATATTACACCAACACTTTACAAAAAAGAAATGGAGCGATTAACGATTGAATTAAGTTGGAAATCGTCTCAGATTGAGGGTAATACATATTCGTTATTAGAAACTGAAAAATTGTTTTTAGAACGAGAATCGGCAAAGAATAAATCGAAGGAAGAAACGCAAATGCTTCTAAATCATAAAGATGCCTTAAACTATTTATTGCAAAATAAAAATCTAGCCGAAAATCTTAGTTTGCGAGTAATTGAAGAAGTTCATTCGTTGTTGACTAAAGATTTAGGCGTGAGTAAAAATATTCGTTCGCGAGGCGTTGGAATTACAGGAACGGCTTATAAACCTTTAGATAACGAGTTTCAGATAAAAGAATTTCTTGTAAAAATGTGTGAATTAATTAATTCTAAAGAAAATGGATTTGAAAAAGCACTTTTAGCTATTGTCTTAATTTCCTACATTCAACCTTTTGAAGATGGAAATAAACGAACAGGAAGAATGATTGGAAACGCTTTGCTTATCAATAATAATGCTTGTCCTTTGTCTTATAGGAGTGTAGATTCAATGGATTATAAAAAAGCGATTATTTTATTTTATGAACAAAATAATTTAGCTGCTTTTAAACGATTATTTATAGAACAAAATGAATTTAGCGTTAATAATTATTTTCAATAGTTTGATTATTTTGTTGATTAATTTACTAACTTCACATTCATAAAAAGCGTAATTTGTAAAGATTTAAAAATTTTGGAACATAAATATATTTTGAAGTTAAATAAAACAGATAACAGTATATGTTAGAATATGAAAAAAGAATAAAAGAGGTTAAAGAATTTTTTGATAGTAAAGATACTATTTTAGGATATAGGAAACTGATGGATTGTGCTATTGACACTCAAAATATTGACATATTTAAAGAGGTTATTGCGCTAACTGACTGGAAAGAAAACAATCCTACAAAGGAAGAACTACTGATTGAAAAAGCGTTGGTAGTTTTAGAGCATATTGCACAACATCCTATAAAAAAATATGAAGTTGAACATCCTGTAGTAGCTGCTAAGTCTATAAAAAAGAGTTATGGAAGTAATAAATTTTCTTTAGGACCTATATCATTAACAATCAACAAAGGGCAAGTATTTGGTTTGGTTGGCGAAAACGGAAATGGTAAAACTACGTTACTCCGTATTTTGGCAAAAGAATTAAAACATGATGCTGGAAATTTGGCGTATAATTTTACTAATGGATTTAAAAATGATTACGAACTACGTTCAAAATTAGTTTATATACCACAACGAACTCAAAAATGGTATGGCAGTTTAAAGGATAACCTTAAGTTTGTATTGAGTAATTATGACATCCCTTCAAATGAAATAGAAACACGTATTTTGATGATGATTGCTCGTTTTGGATTGTGGAAATATAAAGATTTAAAATGGAGTGAACTTTCTTCAGGCTATAAAATGCGCTTTGAATTGGCACGTACATTATTACGACAACCAGAAATGTTGTTGCTTGACGAACCTCTAGCAAACCTTGATGTATTGGCACAACAAGTCATTTTAGAAGATTTAAAGTCGATGTGTAATTCGGTTAATAATCCTATAGCATTGATACTGAGTTCGCAGCAATTATATGAAGTTGAAAAGGTGTCAGATAAAGTTATTTTCTTAAAAAACGGTAAGTATAAAGACAATGAAATGTCTTCAGAAGAAAGTACAAATCAACTAGTTGTAGAAATTGATGCAAATTGTGATAGAGCAAAGTTATTAACTGTTTTTAATGATTTGTCAATAGAGAAACTAGTGTTTAATGGTGGCATTTTTGTAGCCTATTTTAACGGTTCTACAAATTTTGCATCTGTATTAGAGTCTTTAGGAAAAAATAAAATAGAAGTTACTTATTTGCGTGATATTTCAAAATCTACAAGACGCTTTTTTGTATCATAAAAAAAAATAGAATGAAAAAATATACACATAAAATTAATCAATATTTATTAGAAAATTTTCCAACAATTTGGAATACACGTATTGTTTGGATGTTATCAATAAGTTTATTTATACACTTGATTTTCTACGCTTTAGGTTGTGTAACCTTAACAGATGTTGAACTGCTACACGAACGTAATGCTAAGGAAATTTACTTTAAAAATGGAGTCGTATTTTTTAACATAATCCTATCTACTATATTGATTGTAATTTGGCTTATTTATTTGTTTAAAAACAATGCATTCAAGAATTTTTATCCAACTTCAAAAGTGAAATTGTTTTCACAATTTGTGAGTTATTTGGTAATTATCTTTTTTGCCACGACCTTTTATTATTCGTATAATGCAGGTCTTAAATCATTTATTAATTCTGCATATCCTGATGATGAAATAGCAAATGAAATAGAAAAAGTGAATAATACGGCTGTGTTTTTTCCGAATCCGATACAAAAATATACGTTAGATAATTTAACTTTCCCTTCGCCTTTTGATACTTTATATTGTGAAAAAAGGATTGATTTAATTGATGAAAGTTTGCCATTTATACATTTTTTAGATACTTATCAATTTTATACCTTATCAAAAAAAACGGAAATAAGTCACGATAAAAATAATATTACTCGACAAGTAAACCATAAAAATTATTTGTATTACGATAGAAATGATACAATAATAACCTATTATTTTAAAGATAAAGTTGTAGATGTATCAAGTTATTTAAAAACCACTGCACCGAGTTATTATAACTTTTCAACTACTTTTTTTGTTTCAGATGATTTTATTGATGATTATTCATATAGTGAAGAAATTATAGGTATTAGCAGAAAAGAAGAAAGATTAAAAAATAGAAATAAGCAAATTTATGAACTGTTAAATAGAAAAGATAAAGCCGAAATAAAACAAATGCTCGTTGATGCTACTTCAATTTTTGAAAAATACCATATTGCTAAAAATTTGGATGTAAACAAATGGTTTGAATTAATTTATAAACCTAATAATTTTGAAATCACTTCTATTTTAAGAACCAAAAAACGTGATAAATTTGAGAGTACATACATAGATAGAGAGCAAACAGAAAAGGAAAAATTTATTAAAGATCATACAACAGATTTTTATATTGAAACTGATAATTTGCATACTGTTTATTATAATATTGAAAAAATAAAGAAGGAAAATTACTATGAAGGTAGTATCCACTTTTTTATATGGCTTACTTTTATATTGTCGGTTATGATTTTTATTTATCGAATTACAAGTATTAAAACTGTATTATTGTCTTTAGTTACTATGGGAATTTTGGCGATTTTTATTTCATTGCTTATAGCACTTAGAAGTTTTATGTTTAAAGGAAGTAGTTCAAATGTTGAATTTTTCGCTTCGTACGTATCATTAATTATTGGATTGCTGATTTTTATAATACCAATCGTATTTTTAAAGAGAATAAAGAAAAATATTGTCGCTATTTTTATGAATATTTCTATAGCAATTTTCCCACTGATTCTTTTGTTGATTGTTGCAATCATATCGATGCATCAAAGAGTTAATTGTAAGGAATTGTACGGTTATTCAACTAGTGATAATTGTTTTACTTTGATAGAAAGTATTGGTATTTATCTTAGTTATATCTTATTTATACTAAGTATCGTATTTGTTTATTTTTATAGTTCGATAATTAAAAAATGGAAAGCATTACCAGAAGGATAAACCTATGATAGCAAAGACTCCAAACACACCATATTATGCAGTTATATTCACTTCAATTTTGTCTGACAACAAAAAGGGATATAATGAAATGTCCCAAAAAATGATTGAATTAGCCAAGCATCAAGATGGTTTTTTAGGTGTTGAATCTGCTAGAGAAGATGTTGGAATAACGGTCTCCTATTGGCGCGATTTAGCATCAATTAAAAACTGGAAAATGCAAACAGAACATACAGAAGCGCGTAATTTAGGGCGCTCGTTATGGTATAAGCACTTTAAAGTTAGAATTTGTAAAGTAGAACGTGATTATGAATTTTAGAAATAACAAGACATATTGTTGAGCCAATGACTTTTTCCTTTAAAATCTAAATCTAAAAGTAAAATTATTTCGTGTGATCCTAAGTTGTTTCCTAAATCACTCAATGTATAATCATAAGCATAACCAATTCTAAATTGTTTATTAAGCACGACAGCAACCATAGCACTTGCAGAATCATTATAACGATATGATACGCCAAATTCTATTTTTTCATCATACAACAGATTTGCATTAATATCAATAGATATTGGCAAATCCGGAACGTATTTCACCAATGTAGAAGGTTTGAATTTAAGTTTTTCATTAATGTCAAATAGCATTCCAGCAGAAACAAAAGTATTGATATTTTCTGATAAACCTGAAGTATATTGCGTATCATCATATGCATATATTGGCGATTTTAACATATACGGCATTGACAATCCAAAGAAAAATCGATTATTATAATAAAAAGCACCAATACCAACATTTGGATAATTTCCACTTTTAGAATCGTAAATTTCATTGTCAGGTGTTATACCTTGTGCTAAATTATTATTAAAGAAAGTCATTCCGCCTTTAAGACCTAATGAAAGTCTACCATAATGAGAAGTTACTAAGGTATATGATGCATCAATGTTTACATTAGTAGTACTAACCAATCCTATTTTATCATTTATTGCTGATAAACCAAGACCAAGACCATTATTCATTCGACCGTTTAATGAAAATGTTTTTGTTTCAGGAGCGCCTTCTACGCCAACCCATTGAGTTCTGCCTAATAAACCTACAGTTAAATCAGCTCTTGCACCAACATAAGCAGGATTTATAATCTGCATATTATACAAATATTGTGTGTAATGAGGTGTTTGCTGTGCCGTTAGGATTACGCTAAACAATAGTGTTAATCCGCTTAAAATTGAAGTTATTTTTTTCATTGTATTATCGGATTAATTGGATAAAACTAATTTTTGGTTTTGTTGCTCCGTCATTATAATCTAAATTGTAATAATAGACTCCTTCAGGTGCTGGACTTTCTTTATACATTCCATCCCACCAATCAGGATTTGTGCTTCCATTATTTTCATAAGTATAAACTTCACTTCCCCAACGGTCGTATATTTTAATTTTAAAGTTAGGATAAGCCTCTAGTCCTGAAATTTTAAAATAATCACTTTGACCATCGTCATTTGGTGAAAACAAATTAGGAATATCATTATCTAAAATAGTACCAATTGCTTCAAGAATTGGTGTTGTGTTTGAGATAGTTCCAAAAGTAATTGTAGCAAATAAAGTCATTGTTTCCGTTTCTTCATTTAAAACATCATCAATAGTCGTTATTTCAACTTGTGCACTTTCAGTTAAAGCTATAATTGCTGTAGTAGTATTTAAACTATCGTAATCATCAGGAGCAAAAGCAGTGTTGTTAAGTGATGCGATATTCAAATTAATATCTTGATAATTACGCATTGGATCATTTGTAGTAGGATTGACTAAACTGAGTGTAAATACCAATGTGTTTCCTTCAATAACCGTAGCATCATCAATAATTACTAATGGATCTGGATCTATATCTATAATGGTTCCTGTTCTATCTAAATCTTGTACACCTACTACGGAATTATTAACTATTCCAATTACTCTTAAATCCTCTTCATCAGGTTCATTTAAGTTATCAATAATTGTAGTGATATTAAAACTTACATCAAGATTACTATTTGCTGGATCTATAGTGCCATCAATAGTTAAAGTTTCAAATAATTGCGTATAATCATATGGACTAGATGCTGTTAAATCTCCTGTTAAGACATCTATAACAATAGGTTTAGAACTAGGATGACTAAGGGTAATTGTGTGTACTAAATCCACTCCTTCATTTTCTCTTGAATCGTTCATACTAATATTAGGAGGTAATTCATTATCTATAATTGTACCAATACCTTTAGGGTCAGTATTTCCAGTATTGTTTGAAGTTACCGTACCGTTAAGTGTTAAAAATTCGGCAATTTCATATATATTATCTTCAAGTGTAGTTACAGTAAATTGAATGCTTGTTGTAAAAGCAGGAATGGTTACTGGTGTAGTTGTAATTGCTGTATAATCAAAAGGAGCAGTTGCAACATCATAAGTGCCTGCTGTAGAACTTCCATCACTTGTTGCTAAATCTAAATCAATAGGAGTTGGGCTCGCAATAAGTATTGATGTATCATTATTTGATGTTAATGATATTGTAAATACTAAATCACCTCCTTCTGTTACAGAAACATCACTAATAACTACTCTTATTGCTAAAATTTCTCTCCAATCTCTTTCGTTTGTATTTGGGTCATCTACATTTGGGAAAACAGTAGGTGTTTGTCCGTTTGATGGGTTAATTTGTGAGTCGTCTAAGTCGTATGCATCGTCTAAACCGTCATTGTCAGCATCTAAGTTTACAGCTACGGTTTCAGGAGTTCCATCGTTGTCAAAATCCCATCCTTCAATATAGTCATCTCTTATGTCGTCATCAGAATTTGTGTCTATATAATCAAAAATAGTATCATTATCTGTGTCTATAGCAGTTATTCCGTTAGGATAAGCAGTATCGATTCCGTTTGCATCATAAGTATCATTTGGTGCTATATAATTATCAGTTGTTTGGCTTTCAATATTATCTACAATACCATCACCATCAGCATCAATATCAAGATAATTTGCATTTCCTGTACCGTCAGTATTTTCGATAATATAATTAATAACTGCTAAATTTGTATCAACGTCTTCTACAGTATCGTCTAATCCATTCAATCCTACAGCATTGTTTGTTTGTCCGTTATTATTAGTGTCTAGTGCGTTATTCCCAACTTCTACGATGTCTAAAATTCCGTCATTATCACTGTCTAAATCAAAGTGATTTGGTATTCCGTCTAAATCAAAGTCAAAAAGGTCTACAATACCGTCATTATTAGAATCTACGCCAAAATCGGCATCTCTATAATCAGGAATTGAGTCGTTATCTGTATCGTTTAAAGGGTCTAAACCGTTATATTCTAAAATGTCAGGAATTGTGTCATTGTCATCGTCTATATCATTGATATTTGAAATTCCGTCATTATCATTGTCGTTTGTAACTGTTACATTGACAACTCCATCGGCAATTGAAGTCGCGTTTAATGGGTCTGTTCCAAAAAACGTTGCAGTATTTACACCAATACAATCATCATTAAAAATTACTGAAAACGCTACTATTATATTTTGGTTAGGTTCTAGTATACCACTTACTCCGTCAAAGATATTTAGATCAGTAGTACCATTAAAACCTGCATTTAAATTTGGAGTTACGGTTGCTGTTGAATTTACAATTGTTGGTGTACTAATTGAAATTAAGTTTCCTCCACATATATTGTTTAAATTATCTTGTAGTTGTAGATTTTCTACTTGTATTATTGGACTTGTATTATTAATCGTTAGTTGGAATGTTAGTTCTTCTTGTTCTATTATACCGTTAGGTGCTGAATTTGTATTTGTAATTGTTTTTTGACAATCAACAGAAACAGAAAATAAAAAGTTCATATACAAATAATTACAAGAGCATTGATTGACAGATGATGCAGGTGATGTAGCATCAGGACCAATATAATAGCGATCTAAGTGATCACCAAGATTATCTGTCCAAGTAACATACGATAAACGTCTTTTACGTGTTATTACAGTTTCATCATAACCGTCTGATGCACCTTGTGTCATACTAATTGTTGGTGACGAAAAGTAATTTCTGTCTTGGGATGTAGCAGAATCAATAACATAAAATATTTCAAGAATTATTGTTTCTCCTGCTGCCAAAGATTGGTTTGCAGCTAATAATTCGGAGTTTGTTTCTCCATTATATAAATTGTTTGTAGTTACCGCAGGTCCTGAAACTTGTGTAATATTTAAAGTTGTAAAATTAAATCCATTATCAATAAAATTACCAAGTCCCATATTGAAGTTTACATTGGTTGCAAGAGCATTTCCTTCATTGGTTATTACGACCGTATTGGTAAAGTCAAATGTTCCATCTGGATTAACGTCTGGTTGTACTTCTGGAACAAATAGATTTGCAGCAACAGAGGTTTCTGTAGTGTGAAAATCAGTAATATTTACGTTAGCGGTATCGTTTCCGATAGTCGATGTAATGTTTACGATATTATCAAAATCAATTCCACTTCCTGAAGGTGTTGGGTTTGGACGACCGTTACAAAACGGATTTACAGTCATACAAAAAGAAACGTTAATGGTTTGTCTTGGGTAAAGTATATTATTTGCTATAGCATTAGCACTAAATAGTGATGTAGACGTGACGTTTTCGAAATCAGTATTTATAGAACCATTTGTCCAATCTTGAGGGTATGGATTGTTAACAAAATCATCTGGTACGGTTGTGCTTATAAAAACTTGGTCAATCAAGTTTATACAACCAACACCAAAGATGGCTTCTAAATCGTCAGTTAAATCTACATTTTTAATTAAACTAGAAGGATGATAATCTCTCGCAGTACTGGTATTGCTAATTCTGATTAAATATCTAATTTTATATTCTCCATCAATAGTATAGCCTTGGTTGCAACTGCTGATATATTCAATATTTAATAAGTTTGTAGTAAATTCTACGGTTAGTAAAAGCACTGCTGAACTGGTATCAATTCCATCTGAAATAGTGTATGATATAAGTGGGACATTTCCTGTATAACCTGCTGTTGGATTAAACGTATAACTACCGTCAGTATTAATTGTTAAACTTCCTTCTAAAAAGTTAGCGGTTTGCCCTGCATTAAAAACAGCGCCATTGACAGAAAATTGTGTTATATTTAAAGCGTCACCATCAGCATCTGAATCGTTTGCTAAAAGCCCTGGAGCAGTAACGGTAAGCGTTGTATTTATATCAGCAGTGTCTACATCTGTTACTGCAATTGGAGGTGTTTGAGCAAATGTTAAAACACTCCAAAATAAAAGTACGGCAAAGGGAAAAATTGGTTTTTTCTTCATATTATTATTATTTTACTTAAATTCCCCAACTTAAGTTTTCTACTAAACGTTAAAAAATATTCTAAATTGTAAGCCTGCAAAAATAATATTTATTATTATTTTAAACTATTGATTGCGAGTGTAAAAAATTAATTATTTTTCATTAAATTATTTTTATATCTATAATCATTGGTTTGGTAATATGAAATTATTTCTTCTAATTGAGTTGGATTATTTTTTTCGAGTGTGAGTTTGTTTGTTTTCTTGTCCCAATTATAAAAATTCGATTTTTTTTGATCTCCAAGCACGCTTAGTTTATTAATAGTTAATAATCCTAGTTTTCGGTAGTTTCCAATGAAAGCACGTTGATCTTCATTAGTAAATAAATTTACATCTTTTCCATAAAAATTAGATGTATAATTCCAGTTTAGATAACCAAATAATGTTGGAAAAAAATCAATTTGTGAACATTGCTTTTCTATTTTTTGAACTTGTTGATTCGGTAAATTTAGCATTAATGCAGGAATGTGATATTTGGCTACATTTAATTCCCATTTTCCAGCGCTACTAGCACAATGGTCTGCCATTATTACAAATACTGTGTTTTTAAACCAAGGCTTGTTTTTGGCTAATTTTAAAAAATTTCCGATTGCATAATCTGTATATTTAACTGCACCAGCCCTTCCTGTTCCTGAGGGAATATCAATTTTATTTTCTGGATATGTATATGGTCTGTGGTTTGAAGTCGTCATTATGAAATTAAAGAACGGTTTTCCGTTTTTATGATTTTTGTCGGCTTCTTTTATAACTTTGGTATAAATATCTTCATCACAAACTCCCCAAGCGTTCTCAAATGTTACTTCATTATTTTCGATGTTCGTTCTTTTGGCAGTAAAAGAATCGCCAAATAAATAGCCACGACCTCTATCTACAATGTCAAATCCATTTCCTCCAAAAAAATCATTCATATTGTCAAAATAACCGTCTCCTCCATAAAAGAAGGCTCTTGTATAACCTTTTTCTTCAAAAACGGTGCCAATATTATACATGTTTTTATTATTTTTCCTTTTAACAACACTTCGTCCTGGAGATGGCGGAATAGAAAGTGTTATTGCCTCCATACCTCTTACTGTTCGTGTTCCTGTTGCATATAAATTTTCAAAATGCACACTATTGTTGTATAGTGAATCTAAGGTTGGAGTTATGTTTTTAGTCGCTCCAAAATGACCTAAAAAATCAGCGCTTAAACTTTCTACACATATGAAAATTACGTTGGGTTTGTATTCAATGCTATCACCTTTTATAGTTCTTTGAATGTTGAATTTTTCGGTAGATAATTCCGAATTTGTTGATGATAAGTTTTTTTTGAGAAGCGTAAATGATTTATCTATATCTTGAGTTAAATAAAAATCAGTATAACTTAATTCATTATTTCTAAAGGCAGCAAAAAATGAATAAATTCCTGCTTTTGACAGTTCGTTTTCATACCTGTTTTTTGACCATTCGGCATGGTTGTTATTGATAAAAAATCCGTATAAAAAAGGGATTATAAGCAATAAGGCTAAAATTCCTTTATGTTTTAAAGTTAATATTGATGAAAATGTATTTATAAAAACTTTTCTTTTTTTCTGAATATAAAAAAGGATAAAAATAAAAGTGAATACAATAAGTAATAACAGTGGAATAGGGTAGGATTGATTGATATTTTGTACTACTTCATAGGTGTAAATTAGGTAATCTACCGCAATAAAATTAAATCTGTTTTGAAATTCTTCCCAAAAGGTAAA
>CAMZLV010000134.1 GCA_947311835.1 uncultured Lutibacter sp.
TATATGAAACAGTTAATCTAATGGATAAAAAAATCATAAAGTCTATAACGAGTAATCATCATTATTTAAATGCTTTTAACGCGACATTATTAATTTAAAATGGTATTATAGATTTAACCAACCACACTATTAAGGTGATTGATTATGTACATTATAATGGAAATAAATCTGTATTAGGTGATGGTACAGACACAATTACTAGTTCAAATAACTCTTTTGGCAAAGTACAGGTATCTATTTCAACAAATAATGAATTATCATTTACTCACGTTAGTTCTCCTTGTGGTACTTCGGCTAAAATAAGTGAAGGTTGTGTTAATGATGGCCTTTAAATATATTGAATTTTTGTCGTTAATCAAGTATTAATAATACTTGATTTAACGGCTATTTTTATAGTTTTTATAAAATTACAGTTTAATTTAAACTATCTTTTTTAATTTGTCTAAAGTTTATAAAAGGGCTCTTTTTCAATGGCATAGAATCTTTTTTAGAAAGAATTGTAGTGTCTTCTACAGCCTTCTTTCTTAAACCTATTTTTTCTAAAAACTCTTTGCTTGTATCA
Organism: uncultured Lutibacter sp.; assembly: GCA_947311835.1. Taxonomy (GTDB): domain Bacteria; phylum Bacteroidota; class Bacteroidia; order Flavobacteriales; family Flavobacteriaceae; genus Urechidicola. Next base: position 563 of record CAMZLV010000134.1, read on the forward strand.
AAATCAAATTGATATGAAAGCCCAACTCCTTGTGTATACCCTTCTTCCTCTTCTGTATACTGAATTTCATTTTGACGATTAAACACCGTAGAGCGCAACGAACCTTCTTCATTTAATAAAAATTCTACTTTCACCTCACTTTTAATGGCTTGTTGTTTCGAACCAACTGGCACACCTACTTGACCATCAATCAAAATTCGATCGCTAATTTGAGTTGCAACAGTTATTCCAAACTGATCATCAGTATTAAGGTTATCAACCTTTGATCTATCATCACCAATTTTATAATAGCCTCCAAACTTAACTTTATCATTACCACTTCCTAAGGCACTATTTATAAGACTAGAAAACAACTCCTCTCCTGTTTCTGACAGGAACAACGATAGACTATTATCAACTATGTTTTCATTAAAAAAACTACCAAAAAACAACAGTGAAGTAAAGTGTTTTAGCTTTGTATTGGTATCATTGTTTTGATTTATTTTGAAGTCTAATTCTGAGGTTAAATCAGAACCTGCATCTGGAATTAAAATATCGTATTCTTTTTGCGAATCATATAACTCTCCTGTAAATTTAACCACCAAATCTACTGGAATATCTCTTGTTGTAGTCACATTTTCGAGTATAGATTTTGGGTTTGCATTTACTCTGTATTTAGTTTCAATATTCAAATCTGCAGTGTATGGACTACCGTCCCAAGATACTGTTCCTCCTTTAACGGCAATAAATTTTTTATTTACAAACCCACCATATTTGTAATCATAAAATCCATTATCAATTACAAAATCACCATACATATTAAACTTTCCTTTGGTATCAATTTCAATTCGTAAATCTCCTGTTCCGCTTCCTTTCAATACACTTCCTGTTGCTTTATCAATTATCATTTCTACAACCGCATCTTTGGTAACTTCTAAATCAAAATTTAATGACAATCCTTTAAATTTCTCTAATAATACTTCTGTAGGAATTTCAAATTCTTTTTCTTTTTTATGAGTTACAAAAGTTACCAAACTACTATTATCAATAGTTTTAACATCACTTAATGGAATGATAAAATGTGTTCCTTTATTTGTTTTACCATTCACATCAATCGTTAAATTATCTGTTAATCCTGAAATAGTAGCTTGACCATTTAAAAAACCTTTTCCGAAGTACAATGCATCTTCTGATGATTTGGTATTTAACACCAAAAGATTTTTTGTGTCTATTTCCAAATCCAATTTCCAATCACTAAATTTGCTATGCGATATTGTTCCGAGCATTGTACCTCTAGTACCATGCGTTACATCATGAAGTGTTAAATCTACAATATCAAAAGTTTGTTTTTTTAGTTCTATAACTGTTGTTCCTTCAAAATCGTAATCAACATTCAGATAAGGAAAAGCAATTCCTGAGGAATCTAAGAACAATTCTCCATTCATATCAGGATTATCAAGATTACCTTTAAGAGTTGTTGCACCGTACACAAACCCTCTAATATTGGTGAAATTATCGCCTCCTATTGGATCTAATAAATTTAACTTAAATTTATTAAAATCTATATTCATATCAATTGTAGGTTTTGAAACTGATAAATCAATTATTCCTGTTGCCAACAGGTTTTCAGTATTATTATATTCTATCGAAATATTCATATCAAATTTCTTGACAGAATTTTCCCCTTTCATTCCTATTTTCAAGTTTCCTTGATACGAATTATTTACAAAAAAATCATCAACACTGATATTTGCAACAGGAGTTATTTTATGTCCGTTTTGTTCGTATTTTATTTCACCATTAATCAAGCCTGCAAAGTTCCATCCTTCAATTTTAGGCGTAATCTGTTCTAAATTTACGTTTTCAAAATTAACATTTAAATCTTTAGTATTTTTACCAAATAACGATCCAAATACATTTAACTTTTGATCTCCTGATTTAAAATCAAAATTATAAATATCAAAAGATTGCATATTATTATCAAAAACAACTTTATTCTTTTTGTTTTCATTCGGATTGATGTGCCAAGTTGTGTTTTTAAATTTAAAATTAGATGTGTTCATTCCAAAAACAGATTTATTATTTTTATCAATTGTATGATAAAAACCTAAATCATAGGTTTCTGTTTTGTTTTTTCCTCCAACAAATTCTGTTCTAAAAAATAACGTATCGTTTAAGGTAACATTTACCAAGTTTAAATCTGAAACATCGTAATATTTTGTTTTAATTTTATTTACTGATAACTGTGTATTGAATAGTGGATTTTTATTATCTATTTGTAGCCTTATATTTTCAACAATATTGTCATATGCATCAATTTTTGGTGAACGTAAACTTAATTTAAATTTATTATCATCTGCTTTAATTGAGCCTCGCAACAAAGTATTTTTACCCAAAACAACTTCTGGAAAAAAGACTTCAACAATTTTATTATATATTTTAAAATTAAAATCCAAATATTGTCCTGAAGAGACAGCAAAAGGACTGTAGTTCGTATAGATACTTCCAATTGAGTTTTGTGCTAATCTTCCTAATTCAGCAAACTTAAAAACTCCTTTAACTTTACCTTTTACGATATCTGGAGAATTAATGGTTATTGTCCTAACTTGCTGATTAAATGTAGAATTGACAACAAAATCTTTAAAAAAATAGTTATCATTTTGATTGGTATATGATGCGTTATTTATCGCTATTTTACCTGCTAAATCATCAATAGAATTACCTGTTAAATTGATGTCAATATTCCCTTTTATTATCGAAATAGAATCTCGTTTGAATAAATTTAAGGCATTAAAATCTGCATATGCTACTTGTGCTTTAAAGTCAAATTTATGCACTTTTGAAGATAAATCTGCTAAACCATCAAATGTAAATTTTATATTTTCGTCATGCGAAATTAAGTTTCCATTAAACTTTTTATCTTCAAAAACACCGTTCATATCAATATTTTGATAAGTATATCCTTTATATTGATGCTTCGATATATTTCCTTTTATTTTTGTATTTATAGCTTCTAATGTAAAACCTCTTCCATCAATATCAGCTTCTAAAGATAGTTGTCCTATGAGAGAATCATTTACGAATTTACCCAATTCAAAATCAATAATTTTAACATGACCTTTATAAGACGCCTTATCAATATTATCAATATTGGTTAGTTTTAGGTCTGAAATTGTAGTACCTAAATCACTTTTCATTTTAAGTTGGGCATCAATAATAGATGATGTTATGTAAGTGTTTCCGCTAATAAAAAAACGTCCTAACTGCTTAAAGGTTGAAGGTAATGAACGTCCTAAAATATTAGGCAATAAATTTTTAAGTTGATTATAATCGGAAGTTAGATTCTTTAATTTAGCATCGACTGAGAATCCATTTTCGGTATTGAATGAATTAATAACATGTATATCACCAACAATTATTGAATTCAAATCCGAATTTAATTCTAAATTTTCAGCTATAAAATTATTAAGCGTACCAGTTAATTTGGTTGTAAAATGCAATACATCTTTTTCTCCAAATTCATTATAAAACTTGTTCATATCAATCATAGAAACATCCGCTTTTTTAATAATTGCATCAAATTTTACCTTGTTGTTAAAATCTGTAAATGAGCCATTTCTATGAAAAACGATATCTGTTAATACTTTAGAAGTTTTGGTTTCTAGAGTTGTGTTTAACAATTTCATCTCTTCTCTAGTATACGTAAAATCAGTTGTTAGATTTTCGATATCAATACCGTGATTTTCAGTAAATTGCAGTTTATTTATCTTACCGTAAATATCAGGTCCTTTGATTTTAAAATCAGCTACTTTACCTTGTATGTTTTTAAAAGTTAGAGGTTTTGAAGTATCTATATTTTCATCAATTATCTTAAAATCACCTTCATTAATATGCACCAATGTAGCTGTAAGAAGAAAATTAGAAGGTGTATCATCTTGATTTTCATCATCAAATTTCGCTGTAAAAACGGAAAAAGAATCGGTAATTTCTCCTTTGTAAGTTTTCATTAACAATCGAACGCCTGAGAGTTCTATCTCATCAAATTCTAGTTTATTATCTAATATATTTCGATAACTAAAAATTGAAGTAGATAAATTCTGTACATTAATCATCGAGTCTTGATGATGATCTAATATTTCAATATCTTTCAGTTGAATAGTACCTATATATGACAAATCTAATTTATTTACTCTAATACTGGTTTTGTAAGTATCGTTTAAATAATTAGTAGCAACTTTACCAAGACGAGTTTGCACAGTAGGAAGTGAAAGTAAAAACACAGCCAACAGTAATAACAACGCCAATGCGAGTAAAAATCTTAATAGTATTTTTCTAAATCGTTTGATATGCTTTAACTTTGCATTTTTAATGGCAATTTTCGTGCCTTAGTTATTATTTAATGAGCAAAAAATCAATTTACATTCTCGGTATTGAATCTTCTTGTGATGATACAAGTGCTGCTGTATTATGCAACGGAAAAGTACTGTCAAATGTTGTAGCAAATCAAGAAATTCACACTGCTTATGGCGGTGTAGTTCCTGAATTGGCTTCTCGTGCACATCAACAGAATATAATTCCAGTAGTTCAGCAGGCAATTCAAAAAGCAAATATCGACAAAAATCAGTTAAAAGCCATAGCTTTTACGCAAGGACCTGGATTAATGGGTTCATTATTGGTTGGAACCTCGTTTGCTAAGTCATTTGCTATAGGTTTAAACGTTCCGTTAATCGCTGTAAATCATATGCAAGCGCATATTTTAGCGCATTTTATTGATGAAGAAAACCATCCAAAACCTCCTTTTCCCTTTTTGTGCTTGACTATAAGTGGCGGACATACTCAAATTGTAAAAATAACTGATTATTTTTCGATGGAAATATTAGGAGCAACGCTTGATGATGCAGTTGGAGAAGCCTTTGATAAATCAGCAAAAATATTAGGACTGCCTTATCCTGGAGGTCCATTAATTGACAAATATGCACAATTAGGAAACCCAAAAGCGTACCAATTCACCAAGCCAAAAGTAGGAAAATTAGCCTTTAGTTTTAGTGGATTAAAAACTGGTATATTACGATTTATTCAAAAAGGAGTTGCTGAAAACTCTAATTTTATCAATGAAAATTTAAACGATATTTGCGCTTCTATTCAGTATACAATTGTTGAAATACTGATGGATAAACTTAAAAATGCGGTTAAAGAAACTGGCATCAAACACATTGCAATTGCTGGAGGTGTTAGTGCTAATTCTGAAATACGAAAAGTTTTAAAACAAGCCGAAAAAAAATATGGTTGGACTACCTATATCCCAAAATTTGAATATACAACCGACAATGCTGCAATGATTGCTATTGCTGGATATTTGAGTTATCAACAGGGAATTTTTTCTTCAACAGATGTTGTGTCAAAAGCTAGGATGAAGGTTGATGAGTAAGTTAAATTTTCCACATTTTACGAACCCTTCCTTTTTCTCGTTTTATCTTCGTTCCTACAAGGCTTTGCCATAAATACAATCCTGCTATTTTTTCAACTTTAGTCGTTTTTACCAAAAATGTTTCTAATGATTCATTCGATTCTTCATTTGGTATAATAAATGACCACATTTTAAATTTACCTCTCTCATCTTCAGTTAAAATAGACTTAAAATAAGCGTGTGGAATTGGCAGAGTGACTCCATTATCATCAGTTGCTCCAATCATCAAGACTTCTGTATCAAAATAAAATAAAGGCCCTGAAATCACATAGGTTTCTAAAACTTTAGTTGAGTCGTTTAATTTCCGAACTGCTACTTCTAATTTCTTCCATATTTGACGATTAAATTTTGGTTTTTGAGGTGACATGTTTGATAGCAAAAAGGTTTCGCTATTTTGAATTTGTGTTTCTATTTGATTGGCACTTGCAACCAAATGACCTCTATCATAACCAGATTTTTCATAATCTGCTAAATCTGCTCTAAAGCGTTCAGGAACTCTATAGTCTGGTCTAAAATTATTGGCTCTTACAATAAGTGTTGCGTCTGAATCTACAATTTCTAAAGCCCATTTTGCTTGTCTAAAATAGTATGAATATCCTAACACGTAATGGCGATTGTATAAAATTTGGTCTGCTGCTGGAATACCGTAGCGTGTTTCTGCTTTTAAGTTTGGTTGGTTCATAAGTTCAATTTTTTGAGTGTAAGTTACAGATTTTTAGGCAATAAAAAAACCTCAGAATATGGAGGTTTTTAAAATATATTATTTTCTATCAACTTGCGATTAAAAATCTTGATTTACATCCCAAGCCTCTAAAGTCTCTTTTAATGTTTTTATAAACGTACCGCCAAGCGCTCCATTAACTACTCTATGATCATAAGAATGTGATACAAACATCTTACTTCTAATTCCAATAAAATCTCCTTCTGGAGTTTCTATAACTGCTGGAACTTTGCGTATAGTACCTAATGCCAAAATTGCAACTTGAGGTTGATTAATTATTGGTGTACCCATAACTGAACCAAAACTACCTACATTAGTAACTGTATAGGTTCCTCCTTGAATATCATCAGGTTTTAATTGATTGTTTCTTGCTCGTTTTGCTAAATCATTAACTGCTTTGGTCATACCTACCAAGTTTAACTGATCTGCGTTTTTTATAACTGGTACAATAAGATTTCCATCAGGAAGTGCTGCTGCCATTCCAAGATTTATATTTTTTCTTTTGATGATATTATCGCCATCAACAGCAATATTTATCATCGGAAATTTCTTAATTGTAGTTGCAACTGCTTGCATTAAAATAGGCGTGAAAGTCAATTTTTCGCCTTCTCGTTTCATAAAAGCATCTTTAACTTTCGTTCTCCATTTCACAATATTTGTTACATCTATTTCAATAAACGACTGTACGTGAGCCGAAGTTTGAACAGAATTAACCATATGTTTTGCAACCAATTTACCCATTCTAGACATTTCAATAACCTCATCTTCTCCATTTACTGAAACTGGTGTTACAACGGTAGATTTGGCTACAGTAGTTACAGATTTAGTTGATTGAACTACTTCCTTTGGAGTTTGAACAGTTCCTTTATTTTTGATATATGCTAATATATCATTTTTAGTAACTCTTCCATCTTTTCCTGTTCCTGCAATATTTTCTAATTCTGCCATTGAAACGCCTTCTGTTTCTGCTATATTTCTTACTAATGGCGAATAAAACTTACCACTTTCTGAAGTTTTAGAAATAGGAGTTGCTACTGTTTCAATTGTTTTATTAACTGCTGCTTCAATCTCTTTTTCAGGTGTATTTTTAGTAGTTTTAGTCGTTTCATTATCTGCATCAGAAAAATTTCCTTCTCCTTCAACCTCAATAACTGCAATAGTTTGACCAACTTGAACTACATCATTTTCTTCAAATAATCGTTCTATCAAAACCCCTTCTACTTCACTTGGAACTTCACTATCTACCTTATCTGTTGCAATCTCTACAATTGCATCATCCAATTCAATAGTATCTCCTACTTCTTTTAACCATGAAGTTATTGTTGCTTCTGCAACACTTTCACCCATTTTAGGTAATTTGATTTCAAATCTTGCCATAATTGTCGTTTTTAACGAGGTACAAAATTACTAAAAAACGTTGATTTTTCAACGAAAAAAGAGTTGAAATTATTTGAAAATATTTTTTGCTATTTTACACGAACCTTATAATTAATAACAATCTAAATCGTCATTGAAAAGATACGCGTTTCTGGTTTTTTAGTTAGTAATCGCAAATCAAAAGCCATACATATATTACGCACAAACATACGTCCTTCTTCCTTTACTATAACTTTTTTTTCGGTTACTGTCACCAAACCATCGGCAATAATCTCTTGTAGTCTTTCGGTAATTTCTTTTTTAGTTTGACTACTCAAATCAGCATTCCAATTTGTTTCTAAGTTACACATTAAATCTAAAATATGCTTCCTTATAATCAAATCTTCATCTGTTAATAAATGCCCTCTAAAAATTGGGATTTCACCATTATTTACGCGTTTTTGATATGTTTCGACTGATTTTTCGTTTTGAGCAAATCCATACCATGAATCACTAATAGAAGACATTCCTAAGCCAATCATCAGTTGAGTTTTACCTGCAGTATAACCCATAAAATTACGATGTAATTTTTTTGATTCCATAGCTTTATACAATGAATCTGTTGGCAATGCAAAGTGATCCATTCCTATTTCTACGTATCCGTTATCAAAAAACAATTGCTTTCCTAATTCGTATAAGTGTCGTTTTTCTTGATCTTTTGGCAAGTCATTTTCATCAAACCCTCTTTGCCCTACTCCTTTTATCCATGGCACATGCGCATAACTATAATACGCTATTCTATCAGGTTTTAATTCAATTGTTTTTTTGATTGTATCTCTTATGGTTTCCTCTGTTTGAAAAGGAAGACCAAATATCAAATCGTGACTTATAGAGTTGTAACCAACTTTTCGTGACAATTCGTTGATTTTTTTTACTTGTTCAAAACTTTGGATTCTATGAATTGCCTTTTGAACCTTACTGTCATAATCTTGAATTCCAAAACTGGTTCTTCTTGCTCCTAAATCAAATAAGGTTTGTAATTGTTTTTCTGTAGTATTATTTGGATGCGCTTCAAAACTCAACTCAAAATCAGATAACTTATTTGCTCGTTTAAAAATACCATCAATTAGTTTTTTTAAATTTTCTGACGAAAAAAAAGTAGGCGTTCCTCCTCCTAAATGGATTTCTTTAATATTTGGTTTTTCTTCCAACAAATCGCAATACAAATTCCATTCTTTTAAAACCGTATCCATATAAGGCTCTTCTACTGAATGTCGTTTTGTAATACGTTTATGACAAGCGCAAAACGTACATAAACTCTCACAAAATGGAAGATGAATATAAAGACTTATTCCTTCAGCATCATTACTATCTTTAAAAGATTTTTTTACTGACTGTTTCCAATCTTCGATATCAATTCCTTCTGAATCCCAAAATGGAACAGTCGGATAACTCGTATATCTCGGCCCTGGAATATTGTATTTTTGGATTAGTTTGTTAATTTCTCTTTCCATTATTTCGTTTAAATTAACTAATCTAATAAAAGTATAAATTTAAATTACACATTTATTGATTTCAATTTTTATTTGTATTCTTTCACAGCGTCAATAAAGGCTTTAGCATTATCTAAAGGAATATTTGGCAAAATTCCGTGACCTAAATTTACAATATATTTATCTTTTCCAAATTCATCAATCATGGTTTTTACCATTTTTTTAATTTCTGATGGAGGTGAAAGCAAACGAACAGGATCGAAATTACCTTGAAGCGTCATATTTCCACCTGTTAAATAACGTGCATTTTTAGGTGTTATCGTCCAATCTACACCTAATGCAGATGCGTTAGACTTTGCCATATCTTGTAATGCAAACCAACAACCTTTACCGAAGGCAATTACTGGAGCATCATCTTTTAAAGCCTCTATAATTTGATTGATATATTTCCAAGAAAACTCTTGATAATCAACTGGTGAAAGCATTCCTCCCCAAGAATCAAAAATTTGAACAGCATCTACTCCTGCTTTTACTTTTGCTTTAAGATAAGCTATCGTTGTATCTGTGATTTTTTGCAACAATTGATGCGCTGCAATAGGATTTGTAAAACAAAATTCTTTGGCTTTATCAAAGGTTTTTGAACCTTGACCTTGCACTACATAGCATAAAATGGTCCAAGGCGAACCTGCAAAACCTATTAACGGTATTTCGTTATCTAACAACTCTTTAGTCGCTTTTACGGCTTGAAATACATAATCTAAGGTTTCATATACATCAGGAACAATTACATTATCAACTCCTTTTTGATCACGAACAGGATTTGGCAAATAAGGTCCAAAGTTTGGTTTCATTTGCACTTCTATATTCATAGCTTGCGGAATTACTAAAATATCTGAAAATAAAATAGCAGCATCCATCCCAAATCTTCTGATTGGTTGTACGGTTATTTCGGATGCTAATTCTGGTGTGCGACATCGTGTAAAAAAATCATATTTTTCACGAATTGCCATAAATTCTGGTAAAAATCTTCCTGCTTGTCGCATCATCCAAACTGGTGGACGTTCTACAGTTTCGCCTTTTAAGGCTCTTAAAAATAAATCGTTTTTTATCATCTTTTAACTTTCTTTATTGCGATAACAGCATTTTTTTATTAGTTATGACTTGCCACTTTTTTCATTGCATTATCTATTGCAATCGCTAACTTTTCAATATCTTTTTTGGTCAATGCTGTTGACAAAAACCATGCTTCAAACTGCGATGGCGGTAGAAAAACACCATTGTTTATCATTTCCCAAAAGAAAATTCCAAACTTATTGGTATCACTTGTTTGCGCTGTTTTAAAATCAGTAACCTCATCCGAAGTAAAAAACGGATTTATCATAGAACCAAATCTATTTACAGTTAAATCAATATCATATTTTTTTGCAGATTTTAATAAATAGCCCTCTATTTTTTGAGCTGTTTTATTAAATTTCTTATACGGATTTTGTTTTTTTAATTCAGTTAAAGTAGCAATTCCTGATGCCATAGCGATTGGATTTCCACTCAATGTTCCTGCTTGATACATTGCACCTAATGGTGATACCATTTCCATAATTTCGTTTCGCGCTCCGTAAGCACCTACTGGAAAACCTCCTCCTATTACTTTTCCAAGACAAGTAATATCAGCAGTTACGTCAAATATTTCTTGCGCACCACCAAATTTAGAACGAAAACCTGTCATCACTTCATCAGCAATTAAAAGTATATTATTGGCTTTTGCTAAATCGCTCAGTTTTTTCAAAAAACCATCTTTAGGCAATACAACTCCCATATTTCCACCAACTGGTTCAATAATTATTGCTGCAATATCTTGATGCTTTTTGATGTGTTGCTTTACACTTTCAAGGTTGTTATATTCTGCAATTAAAGTGTTTTTAACTGCGTCATTTGGCACTCCTTTACTTCCTGGAATACTCAAAGTTGCTAAGCCTGAACCTGCAGCGACCAATAGTGCATCTGAATGACCATGATAACATCCAGCAAATTTTATAATTTTGTCTTTTCCTGTAAATGCTCTTGCTAAACGTAAAGCACTCAAAACGGCTTCAGTTCCTGAATTTACAAATCGAACTTTGTCCATATTCGGAAAAGCATCACAAACAATTTTTGCGAGTTTTATTTCATTTTTGGTAGATGCTCCAAATGTATAACCGTTTTTCAATGATTTAGCGATTGCTTTCTCTACTTTTTTATGACGATGACCTAAAATCATTGGACCATAAGAAAGCACTAAATCTATGTATTTATTATTATCAACATCAACAATTTTACTGCCTTTTGCTTTTTTGATAAAAAGTGGATTTCCTCCAACAGATGCAAATGCTCTCACTGGAGAATTTACTGCGCCAACAAGGTGTTTCAATCCTTCTTTATATAGTTTTTCTGATTTTTTGTGTTCCATTTTCTATCGGTTAATAGACCTCACAGGTTTTAAAAACCTGTGAGGTCTTCATTTTATCTTTTCTGTATTATTTTCGCGGCTTCCTTAGCAAAATAAGTAATAATAATGTCTGCTCCTGCTCTTTTCATTGATAAAAGGCTTTCCATCATCACCTTTTCGCCATCTATCCATCCTTGTGCTGCTGCTGCTTTAACCATTGCATATTCTCCACTTACATTGTAACATGCAATTGGTCTATCAAACGTATTTTTTAAATCTCTTATGATATCCAAATAAGAAAGTGCAGGTTTTACCATTAAAATATCGGCACCTTCTTGATCGTCAAAAGTTGCTTCTCGCATGGCTTCATCTCTATTTGCTGGATCCATTTGATAGGTTCTACGATCTCCAAACGTTGGTGCTGAATCTGCTGCATCTCTAAAAGGTCCATAAAAAGCAGAAGAGTATTTGACTGAATATCCCATTATTGGCAAATCTACAAATCCTGTATTGTCTAAAGATTCTCTAATCATCGCAATTGTTCCGTCCATCATTCCTGAAGGCGCTATCATATCTGCTCCTGCTTTAGCATGTGATATTGATTGTTTTGCTATATTTACTAATGTAGCATCATTATCAACATCATTATTATGTATTATTCCACAATGTCCGTGACTTGTATATTCACAAAAGCAAACATCTGTAATTACATATAAACTTGGATAGTTTTTCTTTATAAATCGTATTGCTTTTTGAATAATCCCTTGATCATTCCATGTTTCTGAACCTTCTTCATCTTTATTTGTTGGTATTCCGAAGAGTAAAACTGCTGGAATATTTAAGGCTACTACTTCATCTAATTCTGTTGCAATTTTATCTAAAGAAAAACGCTTAATTCCAGGCATCGAAACAATTTCTGTTTCAATATTCTCGCCTTCTTCTATAAATAATGGATATATTAAATCATCTACTGAAAGTTTGGTTTCTCTTACCAATCTTCTGATTCCTTCTGTTTTTCTAAGTCTTCTTGTTCTAAACATTTTTTTATTTATTATAATATTGATTCACCAATTTTATAACACTTTCAATGGTTGGCATCGTTGCTATTTCTATTTTTTCGAAATGTTTTTTCGCTTCGTTTGCAGTGGTTTGACCGATACAAAATGCGATTGCGTCATTTGGCTGATTTTCATTAATAAAACTGATTACTCCTGACGGACTATAAAATAAAACTCCATCAAATTTATCATCAAATTTTCGCTCATTTAATACTGTTCTATATGCTTCGATTTCATTTACAGCAATATCATTTTCATTTAAAATTGTACTAAATTCATCACGTTTCATACTTCCGCAGAAATATGTAACTTCATTTAATTTCATTTTTACAATAAATTTAGCCAACTCTTGAGCCGAATTTTCTACATGCGTTACTTTACCTATTTTCTTTTCAATCAATCGTTTTGTACGGCGACCAACACAGTAAATATTTTCAAAATTAAGTTCTATTGGAGAGAAATTTTGAAGTAAGGCTTCCACTCCATTTTTACTTGTAATTACAACATTTTTTATTGTATTTTTTACAATACTTGGTTTTAATCGATTGAATTTTACTGCAATAAAATCGCTCATTTTAAAGCCAATTTCATCAGAAAATAAATCGGTTTGAGATAAAGCTAATTGCTTAGTCGAAAGCATGTTAACTGTAGGTTCTTTTCCTGAAATTTCGGCAATTAATCGCGTTCCTCCTCTTGACAAAATATCTTCGGCACATTGTTTACCCAATTCCTTGTGATCTACCATATAACAGGTTTTATCAACCTCAATTTTCTTTTTCCCGTCAAGACTAAAAAGTGCTCCTTTAAAGACAATTTTCATATCTTTGATATACGCTAATGCTCCTATTGGCGCAGTACAACCTCCTTCTAAAGTATTTAAAAACTGACGTTCTATATGCGAACAAACTTGTGTTTCGGTATGATTTAAATGTTTACATATCTTCAATGTTTCTTCGTCTCCTTCTAAGGCTGTTATCATAACAACACCTTGTGCTGGAGCAGGAATCATCCAATTTAATTTGATGTGATTTTTAGGTAATAATTTAACACGATGTAATCCTGCTTGAGCAAAAATGGCTCCATTCCAATTGCTATCGTGTAGTTTTTGCATGCGTGTATTGACATTACCTCGTAGATTGACAATCGTATGCGAAGGGTACTGATGCAACCATTGTGCTTTTCTACGCAAACTTCCTGTAGCTATTATTGCTTCTTTTTGATATAAAAACTCTTCGTTGTTTTCTTCTTTTGGAATCAAAACATCTAATGATCCTGCACGTTTTAAAACGGCAGCTTGTACTATTTTTTCTGGCAAAACAGTTGGTACATCTTTCATAGAATGTACAGCAATATCAATATCTCCTTTTAATAATGCAGTGTCTAAACTTTTAGTAAACACTCCTGTAATACCAAGTTGGTGCAATGGTTTTTCTAAATCAATATCGCCTAAAGAATCAATTTTAACGATTTCTGTTTTAATTTCTAACCCTTCTATTTCTTGTATGTTTTTGGCAACTAAATTTGCTTGCCACAACGCCAATTTACTTGAACGAGTTCCTATTTTAATTATCTTTTGCATCTATGTTTATTTCGTCCAAATTTACGCCAAAAACTTTAGACATTACCTCAATACTTTTATTAACTGAAGTATTTTCGTCTTTTAAGTGTTTTACGTATTGTGTTGTTATCTTTTGTATCATTTTTGATGTAATTTTTTCGGCTTGATCTACATCAAAATTTTTAATTTTTTTACTAAAAAAATCAATTTCATCATCTTTTATTGTTGTAAGTGATTCTTTTAAGGCAGTTATTGCAGGAGTCAAACGGCGATGATTTAACCATTCGTTAAATTCTGTTTTATAAACATTAATAATGGTTTCAGCTTTTGGAATTTCACTTCTTCTCTTTGCCAAAGTTTCATCTGTAACTTTAGAAAGTTCATCTACATTTATCAGTGTTATATTTTTATAATCAGCAACGCCTTCAGCAACATTGTTTGGCATAGACAAGTCTAAAATCAGCATTTTTTTATCACTATTGATATGACTTGCTGTAATTGTTGGCGTTTGTGCTCCTGTTGAGACAATCAACACATCTGCATTCTCTATTTCAGATGCTAAATCTTCTAATTTTGCAGGTCTAATTGCTGGATGTTCTTCAACGAAACTCTCTACTTTTGATGCCGTTCTATTAATTAAACACACCTTTTTATTTGCAGTATATTCGGCTAAATTTTTACATGTATGCTTACCCATTTTTCCCAAACCGTACACTAAAATATTTTTAGAATTATAGTCTTCTAAATTTTTGATTACATACTGAACTGCAGCATACGAAACCGATGTTGTTCCTGAACTTAATTGCGTTTGATTTTTAACTTTTTTACTTGCTTGCAATACAGAATTCATTAATCGTTCTAAAAAAACATTAATAGTTCCTAATTCTTTGGCTTGTTTGTACGCTATTTTTAACTGACCTACAATTTCATAATCACCAAGAATTTGACTTTCAATTCCTGTTGCCAATCGAAATAAATGATCTACTGCATCTTGTGTTTTGTGAATACTCGATACTTTTACAAAATCATCTACCGAACCGTTAGAATACTTACAAAGTAAACTTATTAATTTAAAAGGATGCTCTGCAAAACCTGTAATTTCTGTTCTATTGCAAGTTGATAATACAAAAAGTTTTACACCTTGTTGTTTTGCTTCGTTTAAAAGTAAAATTTGATTTTCTTTAGAAATACTAAAGTTACTACGTGTTTCTACATCAGCCTTTTTATAACTAACTCCTATATTATATAATTTTGTTGTGCTTACACCTTTTTGCATTTCTATCTTTTTATAAAAATCGGACAAAAATATCGACTTTTAAATTAGAAAAGTATCGCTAAAAGTACTTTTTATATCGTTTGATGATTTTTAACGTTTTTTAACACCTATTTTGAATGAAATACGTAATTTTGCTAATTAAATAGAAAAAATTACAACTTTTCTAACAAGATATATTTAAAACTATAAATGAAAAGTATCAAAAAAAATATCGCTAAAAATACTTTAGAAGAAATTAATCTTGATGATGGTTTTTTTGCCCTCAATTTTCAAAATGATACTAATGAATCTCAATATTTTGAAAAAGAGATTGATAGCACTTTTATACAACTTCATTTTTGCATTAAAGGGAATTGCAAATTTCATTTTAACAACAGCAATTATATATTTGACGTGTTAGACAAACACTCCATTATACTATATAATCCGAATCAAAAACTACCCATAAATCTAGAAATTAGACCAAAAACATCTATCGTTTCTGTTTTAATTTCAATCGAAAAGTTTCATTTGTTGTTTTCAAAAGATGCTGGTTTCATTCATTTTTTAAGTGATGAAAATAAAGAAAAAAAATATTATGACGACATCTTAATAGCATCAGACACTTTAATTGTACTGCAACAAATTGTAAACACCAAAATAAATACTTCCATTAAAGATTTATATATTAAAGGTAAAATATATGAATTATTAAGCTTGCATTTTAACAAAAAAGAGGACACTAACGAAGAATATTGTCCGTTTTTAGTTGATGACCAGTACATTACGAAAATTAGAAAAGCAAAAGATGTTATTATTTTAAAAATGGAAGAACCACCAAGTTTACAAGAATTAGCAAACGAAGTTGGTTTAAATATCAAAAAATTAAAAGAAGGTTTTAAGCAAATTTATGGCGATACTGTTTATGGATTTTTGTTTAATTATAAAATGGAACAGGCGCGAAAATTATTAGAAAGCAATCAATACAACGTAAATGAAGTTGGCTCAAAAGTAGGATATAGTTCTTCAAGTCATTTTATTTCAGCATTTAAAAAGAAATTTGGAACTACTCCAAAAAAATATATAACA
>CAMZLV010000135.1 GCA_947311835.1 uncultured Lutibacter sp.
CCATTTTCATCAGCCCAAGCATCCCAAATTTTTACGCCATTTTCTTGTAAATATTTGATGTTTGTATCGCCTTTTAAAAACCACAACAATTCGTGAATTATTGATTTTAGATGTAATTTTTTAGTCGTTAGCATTGGAAAACCATCAGCCAAATCAAAACGCATTTGATAACCAAATACACTTTTTGTTCCTGTTCCTGTTCTATCGGTTTTTTCAATTCCGTTTTTTCTAACGTGCTTTATTAAATCTAAGTATTGTTTCATTATACTAGTCTTCCAAAAAAGGAAGAGATATTATTAAATTATTAATGTTTTACTTCTCCAATCTCATCAGGATTGTGTTTGTACTTAAATAGTAAGGCAAATGCAATGGTAATTACTACTGCATAAGCAGCAAAAATAAACCAAATTGTTTGCCAATCTCTAGTTCCATCTTTAGAATAATAATCAACAATAAATCCACTAGCATAAGCACCTAAAATTGCTCCAAAACCATTAGTCATTTGCATAAATAAACCTTGTGCTGACGATCTCATTGAAGGTTTTGCTTCTTTTTCTACAAATAGAGATCCTGATATATTAAAGAAGTCAAATGCCATACCGTACACAATCATTGAAAGAATTAAAAAGACAAATCCTCCTGCTGGATTTCCTATCCCGAAGAAAGCAAAACGTAATACCCAAGCTGCCATACTCATTAACATTACCTTTTTTATTCCAAATTTCTTTAAAAAGAATGGAATTGTCAGGATAAATAAAGTCTCTGAAATTTGTGATAAAGTCATGATAACAACAGAATGTTCTACGGCAAAATATCCTGCGTAATCTTTAGAAAAATCTTCTAAGAAAGGAACTCCCCAAATATTGGTTACTTGTAAAGCAGCACCTAAAAGTATTGAAAACACAAAAAATACCGCCATCTTTTTATTTTTGAATAAAGAATAAGCATCTAACCCTAATCGTTGTGCAATTGATTTTTTTACTGATGCGCCTTCTGGTGGAATTGCAGGCAATGTAAAAGCATAAATACCTAATACAATTGATGCAACTGCCGAAACTAAAAATTGCTCTTTACCTACTTTCCAGCCTAATAAATCAGTAGTCCATGCGGCCAAAATAAAACCAACTGTTCCCCATACTCTAATTGGAGGAAAAACTTTTACAATATCAAAGTTATTGCGTTCTAAAATTGCATAAGAAATAGAATTGTCTAATGCTATTGTAGGCATGTAAAACATAGAAATTAAAAATACAATCATATAGAAAGTATTAAAATCTGTTACTGTGGTTAGCCAAAACAAAAGACCTCCTAAAATAAGATGACTCAACCCAAAAACACGTTCGGCATTCAAATATTTGTCAGCAATAATACCCATAATGGCAGGCATAAATAAAGAGGCTATTCCTAAAGTTCCGTATACAGCACCAATTTGCAATCCTGTAAATTTTAAAGTAACATACATATATGCTCCTGCCGAAAGTAGCCATGCTCCCCAAGCAAAGAATTCTAAAAAATTAAGGATAATTAATTTTAATTTAATACTCATATTTTTTGATTTAATTATTTCTTATTTCTTTTGTTAATTTCATCTCTTATTTTTGCAGCCAATTCGTAGTCTTCATTTGCTACGGCTTCATCCATTTGTTTGTGTAATTCTTCTAAAGTTTCTGTAGCGTAAGGAGTTTCTTCAATGGTTTCGCCAATCAAATCATCTAAAAATAAATCATCTTCATCATCTTCTTCGTTTTCGTCTTTTAGTTTTAAATAGATTCCTGCTTTTTCTAAAATATTTTCATAAGTAAAAATAGGAGCGTTAAAACGTGTAGCAAGTGCTATAGCGTCAGATGTGCGTGTGTCAATTATTTCTTCAATACCATCTCGCTCACAAATTAAACTTGAATAAAAAACACCGTCTACAAGCTTATGAATAATTACTTGTTTTATGATAATATGAAATCTATCAGCAAAACTTTTAAATAAATCATGTGTGAGAGGTCTTGGCGGTTTTATTTCTTTTTCAAGAGCAATTGCAATTGATTGTGCTTCAAAAGCACCAATAACAATAGGAAGTGTACGTGTACCTTTAACTTCGCTCAATACCAAAGCGTATGCGCCACTTTGTGTTTGACTGTATGAAATCCCTTTGATGTCTAATCTTACTAAAGTCAATTTTAATACAATTTTAATAGTTTAATTTATAAAAAAAGGCTGTCTAATTTAAGACTTTTACAAATCTATAATTAGACAGCCTTTTCGAGGCACAATTTAATAAAAATTATGCGTTATTTGCCTTAAATGTTTTCAACTTTTCAATTAAGTTAGGAACAACTTCAAAAGCATCACCAACAACACCGTAGTCGGCTGCTTTAAAAAATGGTGCTTCAGCATCAGTGTTAATAACTAATTTTATTTTAGATGAGTTTATTCCTGCAAGGTGTTGAATTGCTCCAGATATACCAATTGCGATATATAAGTTTGACGAAACAGGTTTTCCTGTTTGACCAACGTGCTCACTATGCGGTCTCCAATCCATATCAGAAACGGGTTTAGAACAAGCGGTTGCTGCGCCTAAAACTTCGGCTAATTCTTCAATCATTCCCCAATTTTCAGGACCTTTCAATCCTCTTCCTCCTGATACAACTATATCAGCATCAGCAATGGTAACTTTTCCTGTTGTTTTGTCGATTGATGTAGATTTTAAACCACTTTCTACTAACGATGTCGAGAAATCTTCAGTTGTTCCATTAACAGAATTTTCATGAATTCCGTAAGAGTTTTTTGCTAAACCAATTACTTTTATGGTTGTATTGATTTCTGTATTGTTAAATGCTTTGCTAGAAAAAGATTTTCTTTTCACTACAAATGGACTTGTACTACTTGGTGTTTCAATAACATTAGAAGCATATCCTGCGTTTAGGTTTATTGCAGTCATTGGTGCAATTGTTAATCCGTTTGCACTTGAATCTACAATAACTACTGTAGCGTTTTCTTTTTCAGTTGCTTGTTTAATTATATCAGCAACAATTTTGGCGTTTGATGTTGGTAACGCATCATTTTTTACTGATACTATTTTTTCTGCTCCAAAACGATATAATTCAGAACTATCATTTGCATTGATTGTTAAAACCACAAGGCTAGTTCCTAGTTGTTCAGCAACTTTTTTTCCGTATGAAGTTACTTCTTGAGCGCCTTTTTTAAATTTTCCTTCCGATGATTCGGCATATACTAAAACTGACATATTATTTTATTGTTTAATTGTTAAACTGGTTTAATGTTGAATTGTTAATTATTTCAACAATTATACAGAATTAAATTACTTTTGCTTCGTTGTGTAATAATGAAATTAACTCATCAAGATTAGAAGCGTCTACAAATTTACAAGCGCCTTTAGGAGCAGGTTTTTCAAAGTTTACAGATGTGGTTGAAGCGTCGCAATCAACTGCATCAACTACATTTAAAGGTTTTTTACGAGCCATCATAATTCCTCTCATATTAGGAATGCGTAAATCTTTATCTTCTACTAATCCTTTTTGTCCAGCAATTACAAGCGGTAAATTTGCAGAAAGAATTTCTTTTCCTCCATCTATTTCGCGAGTTATAGTAGCAGAATTTCCGTCTATTTCTAATCCGATACAAGCGTTTGAGAAATTAAAATCTAATAGTGAAGCAACCATTGCCGGAACCATTCCTCCATTATAATCAATAGATTCTTTTCCTGCCATAATCAAATCGTATCCGCCTTTTTTGGCAACTTCGGCTATTTGTTTTGCAACTGCAAAGCCGTCAGTAGCCTCCGTGTTTATTCGTACTGCATCATCTGCGCCAATTGCTAATGCTTTTCTAAGTGTTGGCTCTGAACTTGCATCTCCTACATTAACAACAGTAACGGTTGCACCTTGTTTTTCTTTAAACCACATTGCACGAGTTAACGCAAACTCATCGTATGGATTGATTACAAACTGAACGCCGTTTGTGTCAAACTTTGTATCATTATCTGTAAAATTTATTTTTGAAGTCGTGTCTGGAACGTGACTTATACATACTAAAATTTTCATTTTTAAAATGTTTTTTTGAAGGTTTTTATAATAAAAATTAGATGTTTAGAACATCTGTACAAATATACTCTTTTTTTTTCAACTTACTATGCATGCATAATAAATATTTTTGTCATATATATAAGTAATTCTATTGATAATTATTTACTTTTGCGTATTCAAATTATATTATAATGAAGACTATACAATTTAGAGAAGCAATAGCGGAAGCGATGAGCGAAGAAATGCGCAGAGATGAAGCTGTTTATTTGTTAGGAGAAGAAGTAGCAGAGTATAATGGTGCTTATAAAGCATCAAAAGGAATGTTAGATGAATTTGGTTCAAAACGCGTTATAGATACGCCTATTGCTGAACTTGGTTTTGCTGGTATTGCTATTGGTTCTACTATGGGAGGAAATCGTCCTATTGTTGAATATATGACTTTTAATTTTTCGCTAGTTGGTATTGACCAAATTATAAATAATGCAGCAAAAATACGCCAAATGAGTGGAGGACAATTTCCTTGTCCGATTGTTTTTAGAGGTCCAACAGGATCTGCTGGTCAGTTAGGAGCAACACATTCTCAAGCATTTGAAAACTGGTTTGCTAATACTCCGGGACTTAAAGTAATCGTTCCATCAAATCCGTATGATGCAAAGGGATTGTTAAAAGCGGCAATTCGTGATGATGATCCTGTTATTTTTATGGAATCAGAACAAATGTATGGTGATAAAGGAGAAGTTCCTGAAGGAGAGTATGTATTGCCAATAGGTGTTGCAGATATAAAACGAAAAGGAACGGATGTAACTGTTGTTTCATTTGGTAAGATTATAAAAGAAGCATATAAAGCTGCTGATATTTTAGAAAAAGAAGGTATTTCGGTTGAGGTAATTGATTTAAGAACTGTTCGTCCGATGGATCATGATACAATTTTAGAATCGGTTAAAAAAACAAATAGATTGGTGATTTTAGAAGAGGCTTGGCCATTTGCAAGTGTTGCTTCAGAAATTACTTTTCAAGTGCAAGAAAATGCTTTTGATTATTTAGATGCACCAATTAAAAGAATAACTACTGCCGATACGCCTGCGCCATATTCTCCAGTACTTCTAGAAGAATGGCTTCCAAATGCTAATGATGTTATCAAAGCAGTAAAAGACGTAATGTACGTTAAGTAAATAAAAAAAAATAAAAATTTAGATCTCTCAGGCATGGTGTTTGAGAGGTTTTTTAGTTATGAAAAAAATAAGCACGATTATTCTGTTATTTTTCGGTATCACCATTTTTAGTCAAGTAAAAATAGGAGGTAGCGTTGTTGATCAGCAAAACGAAACAATTCCATTTGCAAATGTTGTGTTTGTAGGTTCTACTACAGGAACGGTATCTGATGAAGATGGAAATTTTTATCTAGAATCTGATGAAACATTTACTGAGATTGAAGTGTCATTTATTGGCTATCAAACAAAAAAAATAACAATAAAAAGTAGAGATTTTAATCTTAAGATTGTTTTAGAAGAGGAAGATAATCAACTTGAAGAAGTTGTTATTTATTCAGGTAAAGTAAAGAAAAAAGGAAATCCTGCAATAGCTATTCTTAAAAAAGTATGGGCAAAAAAGCGTAAAAACGGTGTCTTTCTTTTTGATCAATATCAATATGATAAGTACGAAAAAGTAGAGTTTGATATGAATAATATTGACAGTACCATGATGCAACGCAAACTATTTAAAGGTATGGAATTTATCTTTAATAGCATTGATACATCAAGTATTACAGGAAAATCATATTTACCTATTTTTATAAACGAATCTGTTTATAAAACCTATGGAAATAATAAGACTGCTAAAGTAAGAGAAGATTTGGTAGCCAATAAAAATTCAGGTTTTGATTCTAATCAAAACATTATAGCTTTTATCAAAGATCTTTACGTAGAATATAATATTTACGATAGTTACATCAAAATATTTGATAAAAGTTTTGTAAGTCCACTTTCGCGAGCAGGAACGTTAAGTTATAACTATGTTTTGACAGATAGCGCTTATATTGATAATAAATGGTGCTATAATATTGTGTATTATCCGAGGAGAAAAAGTGAGTTAACTTTTAAAGGTGATTTTTGGGTTAATGACTCCACATTTGCAGTTAAAGAAATTAACATGCAAGCCAACAAAAGTGCCAATATAAATTGGGTAAAAGATATATATATAGAACAAAATTTTGACGTGTTAAATGATTCCGTTTTTCTGTTAAAACGAGATTATATTATGTCTGATTTTAGTTTTGGAAAAAAAGATAAAACTAAAGGAGTGTACGGAAAACGTACAACTATGCATAAAAATTATCAATTTAATATAGATAAAGGAGATAAGTTTTATAAAAAAGAAGCTGATGTATATGCAGAAGAAATTTATACTAAAGCAGACGACTATTGGAATGAAAATCGACAAGAAAAATTAAATAAAGATGAGTTAGGCGTCTACAAAATGTTAGACACATTAAGTACAGTGCCTAAATTTAAAAAATTATATAACTTGGTTTCTATTTTAGGGTCAGGATATGTTGAGTTTAAAAACTTTGATTTTGGACCAATTTTTTCAACATTTGGTAAAAATGATGTAGAAGGATTGCGATTAAGAGTTGGAGGAAGGACTTTTTTTGGAAGCAATGATTTATGGCGAATTCAAGGCTATACTGCGTATGGATTTAAAGACAATCAGTTTAAATATGGACTCTCAGGAAAATGGATGCTTCAGAAAAAAAATCGACTTATTTTTGGAATAGGAAATAGAAGAGATATAGAACAAATAGGCGTTAGTTTAACAACTACTAATGATGTGTTAGGACGCAGTTTTGCATCGTCATCATTCTTTGCAAGTGGTGACAATAGTAAGTTGACTTCAATAAATTTATCCAATGCATTTTTGTCTATCGAACCTAAAAAAAATCTAATATTTAGATTAGGCGCATCGTATAGAACATTAAAAACTGCATCGCCAACTTTTAATCTTGATTATATTGATGCTCAAGGGAATACTCAATCAGAGATTATACAATCTGAAGTAGATTTTTCAATAAAATACATGCCAAAACGTAAAACTATTGGCTACGGAGTTGACAGAAATATTGTAGAATCACGATATCCAACATTATTCTTGAACTATTCAAAAGGAATAAAAGGTGTTTTTAATAGTGATTTTGATTATCAAAAAATACAATTTTATTATCGCCAACCAATACTTGTTGGAGGTTTCGGACGTACATTCACAACCTTTGAAGTTGGAAAAACCTTTGGCAAAGTGCCGTTAGGATTGCTCAATGTAGTTCCAGGAAATCAATCGTATTTTAATATCGAAAACACCTATTCATTACTAGATTATTATGAATTTACAACAGATCAATACGCATCATTGCATATAGAGCATAACTTTAATGGTCGTTTTTTCTCAAGAGTGCCAATCTTGAGAAAATTGAATTTGAGAGAAATAATAGGATTTAAAACAGTAATAGGAAGTATATCTGATGAAAATGTAACGATGAATACTCCTGCATTTTTAGCATTGCCTTTATCGTCAATTGATCCAAACGGAATAGCGCCAAAACAAAAACCTTATATAGAATATAGCGCAGGAGTTGGCAATATTTTTAAAGTATTTAGACTAGATTTTATTTGGCGAGGAACTTATCGTGACGTACCAAATGCAAACAATTTTGGTGTCAAAGGTTCTTTCGGATTTTACTTCTAAATTCAACGACTTGTATAATGATGTAAAATTCTTAATTTTGCATCCCTTAAAAAATAAATATGACTAGAAATAAAAAAACTTTTGATGTACTAATTGAAATCCCTAAAGGAAGTAGAAATAAATACGAATATGATTTTAAATTGCATAAAATTAGATTTGATAGAATGTTATTCTCATCAATGATGTATCCTGCTGATTATGGATTTATACCAGAAACATTGGCGTTAGATGGCGATCCGTTAGACGTATTAGTGCTTGGTACGCAACCAACATTTCCAATGTGTGTAATGGAAGTTAAGCCAATAGGAGTTTTTCATATGGCAGATGAAAAAGGACCTGATGAAAAGATAATTTGCGTGCCAGTTTCAGATCCAATTTGGAATAATCTAAATGACTTATCAGATATGAATCCGCATTTAGTAAAAGAAATAGAACATTTTTTTCAGGTATATAAAGATTTAGAGAAGAAAAAAGTAGATGTTGGAGATTGGGGAAATGTGAATGAAGCCTTTGATATTGTTGATAAATGTTTAAAAAGATATGAAAATAGCGCTCATAAAACAAACGGTAATTTTACGATTTAAAATAAAAACTACATAAATTAGAAACACCTCCTGATAATTGAAAATCAGGAGG
This sequence comes from uncultured Lutibacter sp., assembly GCA_947311835.1. GTDB lineage: Bacteria > Bacteroidota > Bacteroidia > Flavobacteriales > Flavobacteriaceae > Urechidicola. The sequence goes on from CAMZLV010000135.1 coordinate 8,409, forward strand.
TTTTTTATTCGTACTATTTTCACTACATTTGCCGAGCAAATTAAAAAACTAATTTAAATTATATTTATGGAATCAATAATGATTTATATGCCACTATTAGCTGCCGCAATCGGTTTAGCCTATATGATGGTAAAAAGATCTTGGGTATTAAAACAAGACGCAGGAGATGGGAAAATGAAAGAGATTGCCGATCACATCTATGAAGGTGCTTTGGCGTTTTTAAATGCTGAATATAAACTACTAGCAATATTTGTAGTAGTTGTAAGTGTATTGCTAGCAATAGTATCTTTTGTTGTGCCAACCACACATATATTAATTGTTGTTGCATTTATTTTTGGAGCAATTTTTTCTGCTTTTGCAGGGAATGTTGGGATGAAAATAGCAACAAAAACAAATGTAAGAACAACACAAGCGGCACGTACAAGTTTACCAAATGCACTAAAAGTATCATTTGGAGGAGGTACAGTTATGGGACTTGGAGTTGCAGGCTTATCTGTTTTAGGTTTAACAGGATTTTTCATTCTGTTTTTTAATTATTTTATGGGAGGAGAATGGACTTCTGTAGAAGATATGACTAAAGTATTAGAAACATTAGCAGGATTTTCTTTAGGTGCTGAGTCGATTGCATTATTTGCACGTGTTGGTGGAGGTATTTATACCAAAGCAGCCGATGTTGGAGCAGATTTAGTAGGTAAAGTAGAAGCAGGAATACCAGAAGATGATCCAAGAAATCCAGCTACAATTGCTGATAACGTTGGTGATAATGTAGGTGATGTTGCAGGAATGGGAGCAGATTTATTTGGTTCGTATGTTGCAACCGTTTTAGCAGCAATGGTTTTAGGAAATTATATTATTAAAGAAAATGACATCAATATTTTTGAAGGTTTTGGTCATATAGGTCCAATTTTATTACCAATGGCTATTGCAGGTATTGGAATTATTATATCTTTAATAGGTACAATGCTAGTTAAAATTAACAGTAATGATGCAAAAGAAGCTCAAGTAATGGGTGCTTTAAATAAAGGTAATATTACCTCTATAATTTTAGTTGCCATTTCAAGTTTTTTCTTAGTAACATGGATGTTGCCAGAAACTATGAAAATGAATTTCTTTGAATCAGCAGGAAATGTATTACACGATATTTCTGCAATGCGTGTTTTTTATGCAACCTTAGTTGGTTTAGTTGTAGGAGGAGTTATTTCTGCTGTAACTGAATATTATACAGGTTTAGGAAAAGCACCAATTTTAAAAATAGTACAACAATCAAGTACAGGAGCAGGAACAAATATTATTGCAGGTTTAGCAACAGGAATGATATCAACATTCCCAACAATTCTTTTATTTGCTGCTGCAATATGGGCATCTTATGCTTTTGCAGGTTTTTATGGAGTTGCAATGGCAGCATCTGCAATGATGGCTACAACGGCTATGCAATTAGCTATTGATGCATTTGGACCAATTGCTGATAATGCTGGAGGAATTGCTGAGATGAGTGAGCAAGATCCAATTGTAAGAGAGCGTACAGATATTTTAGATTCAGTTGGAAATACAACAGCAGCAACCGGAAAAGGATTTGCAATAGCATCAGCAGCATTAACATCATTAGCGTTATTTGCAGCATATGTAACCTTTACAGGAATTGATGGAATTAATATCTTTAAAGCACCTGTTTTAGCAATGTTATTTGTTGGAGGAATGGTTCCTGTAGTGTTCTCTGCTTTAGCAATGAATGCAGTAGGTAAAGCAGCAATGGAAATGGTGGAAGAGGTAAGACGTCAGTTTAGAGAAATTCCAGGTATTATGGAAGGGACTGGTAAACCAGAATACGACAAATGTGTGGCGATATCTACGAAAGCTTCATTAAAAGAAATGATGTTGCCAGGATTATTAACAATTGGTTTTCCGTTAGCAATCACTTTTATTCCTATGATTTTTGGAATGGATAAATTAATGATAGCAGAAATGCTTGGAGGTTATATGGCAGGAGTAACAGTAAGTGGTGTGCTTTGGGCAATTTTCCAAAACAATGCAGGAGGAGCTTGGGATAACGCTAAGAAGTCTTTTGAGGCAGGAGTAGAGATAAATGGAGAAATGACCTTTAAAGGTTCTGATGCGCACAAAGCAGCAGTTACAGGAGATACGGTTGGAGATCCATTTAAAGATACTTCAGGTCCATCAATGAATATTTTAATTAAACTTACTTGTTTAATTGGTTTGGTTGTTGCACCTATTTTAGGAGGTCATACAACTGCAACAGAAACAATACACCAAGAGAAAAACGAAATTGAAGTTGCTGTAAATACAACTAGCGATAAAGGTGCTGTCGAAAAAACAATTATTATAACTACTAAAACGGTTGACGGTAAAGAAGTAACTAATGAAGTTATTGTTGAAGGTACTAAAGAAGAAGCAAAAAAAGTTATTAAAGATGTAACTAAGGAGTAATTTAAAAACTACTCAATAAATAATTAAAAAAGCCAGCGTTTGCTGGCTTTTTTAATTGTCTTTTTTTGCTAATTTCCTAATCGTTAATTCCTCTTGAATGCCATTAATTAGTTTAAAAACAGTATCGTTGTATGCAGAATTAGTGTCAATTTTTCTTTTTAGCCATTTTAATACATCAAAAAATTGTTGATAGTTTATAAATGTAATAGACATTGTTTTGGATGTATTTAAAATATCTTTTTTAAGATGCGTTAACGTAATTTTTCCTTTTTTGGTAATATCTGGAATTAAATTTTCGTTTAAGTTATATTTTAATGATTTGGTTGTTGTGAATTTTTCTTTAAAAAGGTTCTCAATATTTTTTTTGCCAATAAGAATTAAGTGATTGTTTTTATGATATTGCGCTTTTTTATTATTAAAATAAAATAGTAAAGCATATTTCATCACTTGCTCTAAATTACACATTGCATTAATTTTCATTTCTATTGCAATTGCCGATTTTTTTCCATCAAAAAACAAATCAGGTTGCGTAGCATCTTTAATACCTATTTCTTTTTCAGATAAAAATTTATAAATATCAGGTTCGATAGAAGGATTAATCTTCTTAAAGAATAACTGAAATAATGACGAAGGTAAAAGTTGAAAAAATAAATTAAATTGATGGTTTAAAGTAACTTCCATTTCGCCTAAATGAGTAAGAACTTCATCTAAAGATTTTGGATTGTTTACATTTTTTATTTTACCTAGATGTTGAGGTTCCCAAAAGAAAAACTCTAAAATGTCATAATACTCGTTTGTCCAAGTATGCAGTTTCATTTTAATTTAAAATAATCCGTTTATTTGAGCATCAATACGCTCAATCACAGAGGCTAAATCTTCTTGATTGTCAACAAAATTTAGGTTATCTACATCAATAATTAAGAGTTTGCCTTTATTGTATTTAGTAATCCACGCTTCGTAGCGTTCATTTAATCGGCTTAAATAATCGATTGAAATCGAATTTTCATAATCACGTCCACGTTTATGAATTTGACCAACTAAAGTTTCAATATTTGCTCGTAAATAGATAAGTAAATCAGGAGGAGTAACTAGTTTTTCCATCAATTCAAATAAGGAAGAATAATTGCTAAAATCTCGATTAGTCATTAATCCCATTGCATGAAGGTTGGGAGCAAAAATGCTCGAATCTTCATAAATAGTTCTATCTTGAATAATGTTTTTGCCAGTTTCTCTTAATTCTAAAATCTGACGAAAACGGCTATTTAAAAAATAAACTTGAAGATTGAAACTCCAACGTTCCATTTCGCCATAAAAATCGTCTAAATAAGGGTTTTCATCTACAGATTCGAAATGAGGCTCCCATTTATAATGTTTTGCTAAAAGTTTTGTAAGCGTAGTTTTTCCTGCGCCAATATTTCCTGCAATTGCTACGTGCATATTGTTTTGTGATAATAAATCTCGATAGTACGAGTGATTAAAACGCTAAATTAATCATTTTTTTTATGAATTATTGTATCAATCAAATTTAAATATTGGTTAAAAATCAAAGTTTTGTTTTTACCAATAAGTTTTATGAAGTTTAAACTACTCTCCATTTCTATAGGTTCAAAATTTGTAATGCTTTGCGAAGATTGAAGCGTCTTTTTAGATTTGTAATCATAATGTTGTAATTTGTTTTCATCAGCATTAAAAATCCAAAGAGTATTTGCTATTCCTTTTTTGGAAAATGAAATATTATTTTGAAATTGAATCGTTTCTTTAAGATTTAATTGGTTGTCTAATAGTACAGTTGTGTTAAAATCGGCATAAAAAAGCACAATTTCTTGTGTATTTGTAACATCTACAGATGAAATATCTCCCAACATAATGTTTTTGTATGTATAGGTTTTTGTACTGTTTTTTTTAAGGAGAGTATTGTTAAAAACAGAATACTGTGCGTCTAACACGTCTGTTTTTAGCGTATCAATGCGATGTTCATTACTTTGTGCGAAAGAAACTGAAACAAAGAGAAGAAATAATAATTTTAAAAGGGACTGCATATGTCAAAGATAGCACTTTTATTTTTAGTGAATTATTGAGGTTAAAAAATAGGCAAACTAAAAGGGATTGTCTTATATCTTTTAGTTTACCTTTTTTCTATAATATTTTACAATTCAAAAGCCTCTTTCACTTTGTCTACATAGTCTAATTTTTCCCAAGTAAATGTTTCTACTTCTTGAGTCATAACTTTACCGTCAGGAGATTCAAAGCGTACAGTTTTAATCTCAGGAGTTCTTCCCATATGTCCATAAGCTGCAGTTTCAGAATAGATTGGTGTACGTAATTTTAATCGTTTTTCTATCGCTGCTGGACGCATATCAAATAGTTTCTCAACAATTTTTGAAATTTCGCCGTCTGTCTTATTTATTTTTGAAGTTCCGTATGTGTCAACATTGATTGATGTTGGTTTTGCAACTCCAATAGCATAGGATACTTGAATTAAAATTTCATCAGAAACACATGCAGCAACCATGTTTTTTGCAATATGACGTGCAGCATAAGCAGCACTTCTATCAACTTTACTTGGATCTTTTCCAGAGAAAGCACCTCCTCCATGAGCACCTTTTCCTCCGTAAGTATCAACAATAATCTTACGTCCAGTTAAACCAGTATCTCCATGCGGTCCACCAATAACAAATTTTCCTGTAGGATTGATATGATACGTGATTTTATCATTAAATAAGTCTTGAATTTTAGAAGGTAATTTTGCAATTACTCTCGGAATTAAAATTGAAACTAAATCACTTTTTATTTTTGCCAACATCTCTTGGTCTTCATCAAAATCATCGTGTTGTGTTGAAATAACAATAGTATCAATTCGCTGAGGCACATTATCATCACTATATTCAATGGTTACTTGACTTTTGGCGTCAGGGCGTAAATAAGTAATGTCTTTATTTTCTCTGCGTAATGCTGCAAGTTCTAATAATAAACGATGGCTTAAGTCTAATGCTAAAGGCATATAATTTTCTGTTTCTTTAGTAGCGTAGCCAAACATCATTCCTTGGTCACCAGCACCTTGTTCGTCATAATTACCTCTGTCGACTCCTTGGTTTATGTCTTGTGATTGTTCGTGAATAGCGCTAAAAACACCACAAGAATTACCATCAAACATATATTCGCTTTTGGTATAGCCAATTTTGTTTATTACATCTCTAGCAATCTTTTGAACATCGAGATAAGTGGTAGATTTTACTTCTCCAGCAAGTACTACTTGACCAGTTGTAACAAGTGTTTCGCAGGCAACTTTTGAATTTGGGTCAAAGGCTAAAAAGTTATCAATAAGTGCATCAGAAATTTGATCGGCAACTTTGTCTGGATGTCCTTCTGACACTGATTCTGAGGTGAATAAATATGACATAATTATTTTTTAAATTTTAATTTATAAGGAATCAAAAAAGAAAATAAACACTAAAGAAGAAGTAAATCTACTGCTTTAGCATTTTTTTATTCTGATAATATTTCAGAAATAGAGGTTGCAATCAGTTCAAATTTTTCCTCTTTTAATTCGTATGCAAAATTATAAAAATAACTAAGATAAATAGCCATATTTAACAAATATTTATTTTTTTAGTATTATGAGAATATAAAAGACAGGGCAAACTCATACTTTAATTTTCAAAACCTTTAATAAGTACTGATTGTCCCATCCAGCTTTAAGTCTTTTACCTTTAATACCAATTTAAATAGGTAAAGTCGTTATTTTATTGTA
>CAMZLV010000136.1 GCA_947311835.1 uncultured Lutibacter sp.
AAAACTTCGGGTAAAAGTAATTGTGCAATAGGTAATAAATCAATTGTGGACATCTGTTTTTTTAACATCAAATATCAAACTATTTTTTTAAAACTCCACAAGTTTTGAGACTGTTCCAGAGTAATACTATTGGTATTGCTAATAAAATAACCATCCGCATATTATATTGTAACACATTTGGAACCATGATAATGGTTAAAACATAGCCTGCAATTGCGCCTCCAATATGCGCTGTATGACCTACATTTCCAATGCTTTTTTTCATTCCATAAATAGAATATAAAAGATATCCTATTCCGAAGATAAAACCTGGAATTGGAATTGGTATGAAGAAAAATCCTAATTTCATATCTGGAAACAACATTATTGCTGCATACAGCACTCCCATTACGGCTCCAGATGCTCCAACTGCACTGTAATAAGGTTTGTTTTTATGATAATTAAGTGTAAAAAAATCACCAAATAAAAGACTTCCAACATATATTATTATAAATTTTGTAACTCCTATTAATGCTATAATATTATCAGCAAAAAAATAGAGCGTTAACATATTAAATAATAAATGTTGCATATCAACATGTAAAAATGCTGATGTGAACATTCTCAAATAATCTCCCTCTTTTATTGGCTTTATTTGGAACTTGTATTTATTGAAAAATTGTTGATCATTAAAGCCTTTCATTGAAAATAAAACATTGGCTAAAATTATTATTATTACTATTGGATTCATTTTTGGTTTTTATACTTTCAAAGATAAAATTATATACGATATTTGCAGCATTATTTTATGCAATTAATTATATACATACTCGTCTACCCTATTATTTGGTTAATTTCTATACTTCCGTTTAGGATGTTATATTTATTATCTGATGGTATTTCTTTTTTATTTTATCATATTATTGGTTATAGAAAAGAATTGGTTTTAAACAACTTACGAGTTGCTTTACCTCAAAAAACTTCGAAAGAATTAAAAAAAATTAGACGGAAATTTTATCGTCATTTTGTTGATATTTTTATGGAGATGATTAAATCATTTACTATTTCAAAAAAATCATTAAATAAACATTATACGTATACCAATATTGAACTTTTTGATGAGTTGTATAAAAATGGCAAGAGTACTATTTTAATCGGTTCTCATTATGGTAATTGGGAGTGGATTATATCAATGAATTCATTTGTGAATTATAAGGGATATGCTGTATATGCCAAAATAAGCAACAAATATTTCAATAATAAAATTCTTAAATCGAGAGAGAAATTTGGCGTGAATTTTATTCAAACGTATAAAATAATTCCTGAAATTAAGAATAATTATAAAAATAATATTCAGTCAATGTATGGGTTTTTGAGTGACCAATCTCCTATGTTGCAAAAAACACATTATTGGAGTGATTTTTTTGGTGTGCGCGTACCAATACATACAGGTGCAGAGATGCTTGCTAAAAAATATGATTTGAATGTTGTTTTTCTAGAAACTCGAAAGGTTAAACGAGGACATTATGAAACAACTTTTAAATTAATAACTGAAACTCCTCAAGAATATAAAGATTTCGAATTAACTGAATTATTTTTAAGAAATACTGAAAGCCTTATTAAAGAAGCACCAGAATTTTATTTTTGGACACATAATCGATTTAAGCATAAAGATAAATATGATGTGTATCTGAAAATGAGGAACAACTAATTTAATCATCTCAAATAGCGTTAAAACTATGTGTTTTAAAACTTTTCTACTTCTTATTTAAAATTTTTGACACGAATTACACAAATTTACACTAATACAATCAGTGTGATTTTTGCTGAGCAAACTTCTAGAAAACAGCAATTTAGTTGTTTAATCTAAATCTACCTCCAAGCATTATCGTTCGTTCAAAAAATGTAAAATGCTGTGATGCCGAATCAGAACTGCTTTGAGTAGTTCTAATATTATTCATATTAATATAACCATATTTAAAATCTGATTGTATAAAGAAATGCTTAAAAAAGGTTAGATTTAATCCAACTTTTGCGCTAAGTCCATAACCAGAAATATGAAATTGGTCGTAACGTGCTTTATTTAATAATTTTGTATTTGTTCGTGGATACATAACACCAACACCAACGCCTTCAGTTAGATTTACTTCAAAATTAGTTGTATTTATTTTTAACAATTTATTTAAGTTGTCAAATCGATTTATTTCAGTGTTTACATAATTTAATCCATCAGTATGCTCAAAAGTTAAAAAACTATATGCTACTAAAATAGCTTCATTGTTATATACACCATCATATTGAGATCCAACATTAATTTCACCATCTATTTTTACAGTTTGATAATTTTTCATTACGTATTTCATATGATCAACACCAAGAGAAATCGTATAATTATCATTTAAAAAATAACCAATTCTAAAGTTCGTTTGCGGAATTGTAATACGTGTAGGGTTTATATAATCTCTAAAACTAAATGCTTTTACTTTATCTTTTGCCTCAACATCATATAATGTGAAGTCATAATTTTCTCCTTTAAAAGTAATGTCTGAATTAGAATACGCTCCTCTGTTCCATCCCCAAAGTACATATATTTTACCTTTATTCCCTTCTACAATTTTTACTTTGTCTTCTTGTGAAAACGTTAAAGTTGTAGCAAATACAAATGCTATTAAAATCAATTTTTTCATTAGGCTATAATTTCTTTTATTTCTGATATTATTCGTTCAGCTAGTTCTGTTGCTTTATTTTGAGTAGTACTTTCAGTATAAATTCTGATGATTGGTTCTGTATTTGACTTTCTAAGGTGCACCCATTCTGTTTCAAAATTTACTTTAACACCATCTATTGTTAAAACATCTTCGTTTTTATACTTTTCTGCCATCACTTCAAGTATTTTATCAACATCTATTTGTGGTGTTAATTGAATCTTATTTTTACTCATAAAGTAAGTTGGATAACTCTCTCTAAGTGCTTTACAAGACATTTTTTTATTTGCTAAATGTGATAAAAATAAAGCAACTCCAACCAAAGAATCTCTTCCATAATGAGAAGATGGATAAATTATACCTCCATTTCCTTCTCCACCAATAACTGCATTGGTTTCTTTCATTAATTGTACTACGTTTACCTCTCCTACAGCACTTGCTTGATACTTTCCTCCGTGTTTTAGAGTTACATCTCTTAATGCTCTTGATGATGATAAATTTGATACTGTATTTCCTGATTGTTTTGACAAAACGTAATCTGCACAAGCAACTAAAGTATATTCTTCGCCAAACATTGAACCATCTTCGCAAACCAATGCCAATCTATCAACATCAGGATCAACTACGATACCAAAATCTGCATTTTCTTTAACTACCAATTCTGAAATATCGGTTAAATGTTCTTTTAAAGGTTCTGGATTGTGTGGAAATTGACCATTTGGATCACAATATAATTTAACACACTCTACGCCCAACCTATCTAAAAGTGCTGGAATAAAAATTCCTCCTGTAGAATTTACTGCATCAACTACTACTTTAAATTTTGCTTTATAAATTGCTTCGGCATCAACGAGTTCTAACTTTAAAACTTCGTCTATGTGCTTTTTAATATATTCTTTGTTTTTTGAATAAACTCCTAAATCATCTACTTCTGCAAAAGAGAAATCGTCATTATTAGCAATTGATAAAATTTTACTTCCATCATCTCCATTTAAAAACTCTCCTTTTTCGTTTAATAATTTTAAGGCATTCCACTGTTTTGGATTGTGAGATGCTGTTAAAATAATTCCTCCATCAGCATTTTCAAGAGGTACAGCAATTTCTACAGTTGGCGTTGTAGATAAACCTAAATCAATCACATCAATTCCTAGTCCTACTAACGTATTAGCAACAAGTGAACTTATCATTTTTCCTGATATACGAGCATCACGACCAATAACAATGGTTAATTTATTTTTATTAGGATTTCGTTCAATCAGCCATGTACCGTATGCAGCTGCAAATTTAACAGCATCGATTGGCGTTAAGTTATCATTGATTTTACCGCCAATAGTTCCGCGTATTCCTGAAATAGATTTGATTAATGTCATAGTTTATTTTAATAGAATACAAAGATATCTTTTTTGTTAAATTTAATACAAAAAAAAACCGTTAATTTCTTAACGGTTTTTATAATAATAATGGTTGTTAGCAATCGCCTACTGATTCCCTTTTTCCATTTTTTCTTTAAGCGCTTGTAATGCTCCATTTGCATCTCCTAACGTTGTTTTTTCAGCATCGTTAGATTTTTTTGCTGCTGCTTTAATGTTCTTTTGCTCTTCTGCTCTAAAAATTGCTGAGTGAGAAATAACTAATCTTCTGTATTCTTTATTAAATTCTAATACTTTAAATTCTACTGTTTCTCCTTTTGCTATTTTTCCGCCTTCTTCTTTATCCATATGACGACCTGGAACAAATGCTTCAAGACCTTCTTCTAAAGTTACAATTGCACCTTTATCAGTTGTTTCTTTAACAGTTCCTTCGTGTACAGAATCAATCGAGTATTTTGCTTGATGAGCATCCCAAGGGTTATCTTGAGTTTGTTTATGACCTAAATTTAATTTACGTCCATCAACATCTAATTCTAATACTTGTACTTGTAATTTTTCTCCAACTGATGTGAAATCTGATGGATGTTTAATTTTCTTAGTCCAAGATAAATCTGAGATATAAACTAAACCGTCAATTCCTTCTTCTAATTCAACAAATACACCAAAGTTTGTGTAATTTCTTACTGTTCCTTCATGTGTAGACCCTACAGGATATTTTTTGGTAATATCAGTCCAAGGGTCTGGGTGTAATTGTTTCATTCCTAATGAAATTTTACGATCTTCTCTATCTAAAGTTAAGATTACAGCTTCTACCATATCTCCAACTTTTACGAAATCTTGCGCAGAACGTAAGTGTGTAGACCATGACATTTCAGAAACGTGTACTAAACCTTCAACTCCTTCTGCAACTTCAATAAACGCACCGTAATCAGCAATAACAACTACTTTTCCGTTGATTTTATCTCCTACTTTTAAGTTTTCGTCTAAACCTTCCCAAGGATGAGCACTTAATTGTTTTAATCCTAATTGGATTCTTGTTTTTTGATCATCAAAATCAAGAATTACAACATTTAATGTTTGATCTAATTCTAAGATTTCACTTGGATGATTAATTCTACTCCAAGATAAATCTGTAATATGTACTAAACCATCAACTCCTCCTAAATCAACAAATACACCATATGAAGTAATGTTTTTAACAACACCTTCTAATATTTGTCCTTTTTCTAATTTACCGATGATTTCTTTTTTCTGTAGTTCAATATCTGCTTCAATCAATGCTTTGTGAGATACTACAACGTTTTTAAATTCGTGGTTGATTTTTACAACTTTAAATTCCATTGTTTTTTCTACATATTGATCGTAATCTCTAATTGGCTTAACATCTATTTGAGATCCTGGCAAGAATGCTTCTATTCCAAAAACATCAACAATCATACCTCCACGCGTTCTACATTTTACAAAACCGTTTACGATTTCTCCTGATTCGTGCGCAGCATTTACTCTATCCCAAGCCTTGATTACTCTCGCTTTTTTGTGTGATAATACTAATTGACCTGAAGCATCTTCTCTTCTATCAACTAATACCTCAACTGTATCTCCTACTGAAAGTCCTTGATTGTAACGAAATTCGTTTAACGAAATAACTCCTTCTGATTTTGAGTTAATATCAATAATTGCTTCACGCTCAGTAAGTCTTACTACTGTTCCTTCAATTACTTCTCTTTCGTTTACAAACCCTAAAGTACCTTCAAGTGCGTCTTCAAATGCTTTTAATTTTGATTCGTCAACTTCTTCAATACCTTGTTCGTATTTATGCCAATCAAAGTTTTCTAAAAATTCTTCAGGAGTTGCAGCAGTATTTTCTTCTTCTTCAACTAAGTCTAGTTTTTCTTCTACTACATCTTCAATTAATGCTTCTTTTTCTTCTATTACTACATCGTCATCAATAGCAACTACTTTAATTTCTTCTTTAACCTCTTCGGCTTTTTTCTCTTCGCTCAATGTTTCTTCTTTTTTTGGGGTTTCTGCTTTTTTATCTTTTGCAGCATAAACCGATTGCATTCCTAAATTTTCTACTAAAATGGTATAGAATATAGCTCTATACTTGTTTCTGTTAGATTTCCCTATTTTCTCAATAGCTGCGTCAATAGCTGCATCTAGTGCATCGCTATCTTCTAAGCCTAACTTTTTTATCAAAAAGTTTTTCTTAACTGTTGCGAGTTCTTTTTTATCAGAACTTGAAACTTTTTCAGCATCTACTTTGTAAATTGATGGACCTAATCCTTTGGTTACTGCTGCAAGTAATTCAGCATCTAAACCTAAACCTAACTTTTCAACCTCACTTTGGTAAAGGTCGATTTTTTCTTGTAATTTTGACATAGTGTCAATATTTAATTTGTATCTTGCTGAATTTTAGATTTTTACGCGATAATTACTGCAAGAGAAATTGATATGATTTTTAACTCTTTTCCTTTTAAAATCTATTCTCGCTAAAAGGAGTGCAAATTTACGGCTTTTCATTCAAAATAACAAAAAAATATTTACGCCTAATTTTAAACCTTATAACACTGATTATTAAAGAGCTAACTCCAAGCTATTATTCTAACCAATTTTTAAAACTTTTTACCTTTTCTCGGCTCACTATAATTTCATCTTTTGAAAACGAATTTAATACAATTTTTAAGCGACTATTCGTATAGGAAACAATATCTTTTATTGATTCGATATTAACATAAAAAGTACGGTTTACACGAAAGAATTTTGTTGGATTGAGCATTGAATCTAACTGTTCTAAAGTACCTTCTATTAAGTAATCACGTTTGGAAGATGTATGAATATATGTTCCTTTGTTTTCACTATAAAAACATTCTATTTCATTAATAGCAATCATTTTTAAATGTTGTCCTATTTTTACTGTAAAACGTTCTTTATAATTCTTTTCAATAGGATTTATTAGTAGTTTTTTAATTTGCTCTAAATCAACTTGTAATTTTTGAGGTTTTAATTGATTGGTTTTAAATTTATTTATTGCCACTTCTAACTCTTCATCATCTATTGGTTTCAACAAATAATCAACGCTATTAAGTTTAAAGGCTTTTAAGGCATATTCATCATAAGCAGTTGTAAAAATAATTGCACTTTTTACTTCTACTTGTTCAAATATTTCAAAAGACAATCCGTCAGAAAGTTGAATATCTAACAATATTAAATCAGGATGTAGATTGTTTTGAAACCAATTTACTGCTTCTTCTACCGAATGTAACATTGTTTTAGCAACTACATCTATATTTGCAAGCATACGTTGCAGTCTTCGTGCTGATGGTTTTTCGTCTTCTATTATTATTACTTGCATTGTTTTTTTATGTTTACATACTCAATTCTTACTACTCAATACCAAACACTATACATCTCTATCCATAAACTCTCTAATTTTACGCTCTTCCCAATTAGAACCATATTTAAACACTTTAAATGCTTGAATCACTATCCCTATTCCCCAACCTAACATTGGATACACAAACCATTTGTGACTCCAATTTGTACGATAATTTACAACTATTAAAAAAGGAATTATTACACAATAGGCAATCAAATTTCCATAAAATGTTTTGATGTCATTTACTCGTTTTTTTGCGCGATTGTATTTTTCGCTGTCATTCATATAATCTATTTTCATTGTTTTAATTTTTTGAGTTAGTAAAGGTAATTTCACCTTAAAAACGTTATTCGCACTTGATATTTCAACCTTTTCACGAGAGATTAAACTATACCGTTGATGAATATTTTTTAAACCTACTTTGGTGCTTTTATCTAATGATGCTTTTAGGTTAATATTGTTTTCTACAACCAAAAATCCGTGTTTTTCATAAATTCTTATTTCTAACGGTTTTTTTGATGTGATTATATTGTGTTTTACAGCATTCTCAAGTAATAATTGCAATGATAAAGGCACAATCTTCAACTCCGAATTACTCACCGTTTCTGGAATACTGAAGTGAACTCCATCTTCAAAACGCATTTTAAGTAATTCCATATATGATTTTGCAAACTTCAATTCTTCTTCTAACGGAATTAAATCTTTATCCTTTTGCTCCAACACATAGCGATATACTTTCGATAATTTTGTTGTGAATTTTTCGGCTTGTTTTGGATTTTCGCCAATCAACGATGTTAGCACATTCAAACTATTGAACAAAAAATGAGGGTCTAATTGATTTTTTAACGATTCAAATTTCGCAGCTTGATTTTTTGCAACTATCTGTGATTCTTTTACTCTATTTTGTTGGTATTTATTGTAATAATGCACACTATAAAACACCACAATTATTGATAATGTTACCCATAATCCAAATTTATACTGACCAAGTGTTTGTCTTTCAATAAAATAGTCATACGAATTACCTGAAATGACAATACTTGTAAACATATTCATAAAAAACAATCCTATAAGAGTAAGTAGTATTGCACCTATAATACTAATTAGAATTCTTTTTATATGTTGATTTTCTTCCCATTCTCTTTTTGATAAATAATCAAAATACGTCATATTTAGTATTCCTAACACTAAAGAATACATCTGAAACACACCAAAACTTATTAAAAATTCATTAAAATTTTTATATAAGAATCCTTTATCAAATATAAAATTAGCGATTATAAAGACTATAACGCCTATTCCAAAAAGGATTAAACTATTTTTAAATAATTTGTTCATCTTTAATTATCCCAAAATTAGGTATGCAAAATACATTATTAAAGTTAAAAGTAAGCGTATCATTTTTTTAAAGTTTTAAATTCTATGCAAATAACAATCAATTTTACAATTTCTAGAATTATTTACTACTCAACGGTCATTGTTAATAGATGAATTGTCTTATATCAATTTCAAAACATTCTTTTTAAACAATCTTACTGACAGTAAAGTCATCACAACTCCTATTGCTACAAGAACACCTATTCTTGGTAGTATTTCCGTTAATGGTAAACTTCTCCAAAAGATATCGTAAAAACCTTGAATTCCCCAATAATTTACAGAAACAACTGCCATTTTTTGCATAATTGCAGGCATTACAAACAGTGGAATCATAGATCCGCCAATTGCAGACATTAGCATAATAATAATTGTACTATAACCATTTAATTGCTGACGTGTTTTTGCAATAGACACCAAAAATATTCCGAAACTTGACACTGCAAATGCCGTAGCCAAAATCATACTAATTAATGACGTTATATCTTTAAATATAGGTAAACCAAAAACCATCCAAGAAAATACAAACATTACAACCAATTGTAATATTGCAACTAGTAATGCTGCACCCATTTTGCCAAACAAAATATCGGTTGGTTTTAATGGCGAATACAATAATCGTTTTAACGTTCCTGAATCTTTTTCATCTAACAATCCTCCACCAATTCCTGCAATACTAAACAACAACATCATAATTGCGGTACCTGCAACTGCTTGAATCAAACCTAAATTCTTTGTATCATCCTGATCGGAATCGAAGGGTTCTTTTATTATTGATGTCATTTTAAGTCCATTTGAATTGCTCATCATTGAGTTCATGGCACTATCTTCAGAATCTATATCACTTAAAATTTTATCTTTTATTTCTGTAGAAACACTACTAAAATTAGTATCTAAATAAGTGTTTATTTTTGCTTTTACTGTCTTTTCGCCAACACTACTCATCAAACTCTGCATTAAAACACCTTGTAGCATTCCCATTTCAATCTCACGTGCTGCGTCATATTTTAATTCCATTGGCAACTCATGTGCTGTATTGATAGAATCTTGAAATCCTTTTTCAAAAATTAGAACTCCTACGTACTTTCCTTTTCGTACAAGATTTACAGCCTCTTCTTTTTCTTTTCTGATGATAACAACTCCCTTTAACGAGTCTAAATTTGCAATAACACTCTTAGAATCAATCGAATTATCAGCATCTGATACTAACAACGTAATTGGTTTTGATTTACTACTCTCACCTCCTATTCCGCCAAAAGCGAATGCAAAAAGAGTGATTAATAGTATTGGCATTAAAAATGTAAGTAATACCGATTTTTTATCTGAAAAAAATAATTTTAAATCTTTTTTAAGTATTGTAAGTATCATAATAGTTTAGTTTTTTGTTTTTTGTGAGACCTTTCGACTGCGCTCAAGGTGACAGTAGTTTCGTTTTTTTTTACTAAAAACTGAATACTGCATACTGATTACTGCATACTGATTACTGCATACTGAATGCTGTTTTTAGTTTCTTAATTTTTTTCCTGTCAAATCCAAGAAAATGGCTTCTAAATTTACTTTCTTTAATTCAATATCTTCAATTTTTAAATTGAGTAGATTGCATACTGTAATAATTTTTGACAAATCCTTATTTGCATCGCATTCTACAGAAATTACATTGTTACTTGTTGTTATTTTTAAGTCTATTTTTTCTTTTAGTGCTTTCATTTTTTCTTCAGAAATTGAATCAAAAGAAATCTCAATTGACGTTTTTACATCACTCTGATTTTGCAATTCGGTTTGGGTTCCTTGCGCTACAATTTTACCTAAATCTACAATGGCAATTCGATTGCACAATCGCTCTACTTCTTCCATATAATGCGTAGTATATACAATGGTCATTCCTTCTTTATTTAACGTTTGAACAATATCAAAAATTCTATTTCTACTTTGAGGATCTACACCTACAGTTGGCTCATCCATAAATAATACTTTTGGTTTATGAAGTAAAGCAGCTGCTATGTTAATTCTTCGTTTCATTCCTCCAGAATAATTTTTTATCAAATCATTTTTTCTGTCAGATAAACCTATCAACTCCAAAATCTCATCTATACGTTGTTGCAATTCTTTCTTCGGAATAGTATATAAATTTCCCCAAAAAAGTAAATTGTCATAGGCAGAAAATTCATCATACAATGAAATTTCTTGCGGTACAACTCCAATCAATTGCTTACATTTATTAGGGTTTTCTTTCAGGTTGATTCCATCAATCAAAATACTACCTTGATCGCTTTGAAGAATGGTACTCATCATATTTATAGTTGTAGATTTTCCTGCACCATTTGGACCTAAAAAGCCAAAAACTTCACCTTTATTTATGTTAAAACTGATGTTTTTAACGGCTTGTATTTTACCAAAAGACTTTGAAAGATTTGTTACTTGTATCATATTTATTTGATTTTGACAGTTCAAATGTCAACAGAATTATCAAAAGAAAAAATTGCAATACACTCAACCGTCATTTTTTTAGGATGAATTGTAACAAAACCTATCTTTGTACTACTAATAAGAAAATAAACTTACAAAAGTGACCAAAAACTTAGAGCAACAATTTGTAACGCTACTCGACAAAAACCAAAACATCATTCACAAGGTGTGTAGCGTATATACAAATAATACTGATGCTCATAAGGATTTGTTTCAAGAAATAACCATTCAACTTTGGAAAGCATATCCAAAGTTTAGAGGCGACTCAAAGTTTAGTACTTGGATGTATCGTGTTGCGCTTAATACAGCAATTACTATCTATCGAAAATCAAAACGGCAAATCAAAACAAGTGATATTTCCGATTTTCATTACAGACTTGAAAGCAGTGAATATGACGCAACACTTGATGAGCAAATGCAACTTTTATACAAAGCAATACATCAATTAAACGATATTGAAAAAGCGTTAATATTGCTGTATCTGGAAGATAAACCATATAAAGAAATTGCTGAAACAATCGGAATTACCGAAGTAAATGCTCGTGTAAAAGTGAATAGAATTAAATCAAAATTGAAAACAATATTAAATCCGTAATTATGGATGAACTAGATAAATTAAAAAATGCGTGGAAAACGCAAGATTATAGCAAACATAAAGTATCTACACAAGATATCTATAAAATGCTTCACGCAAAATCATCATCGTATGTAAAATGGATATTTTATATCAGTATTGCTGAATTTTTAATTGTCTCGGTGCTTAATGTTTTTATGAGTCAAAAAAAATATTTCAGCATATATGAAAAAATGGGTATGGAAACAACATTGCAAATTTTGACTGCTATTTCTTACCTAATTATGATTGCTTTTATCGTGCTTTTCTACAGGAATTACAAAAAAATATGTGTAGATTGTGACTCCAAAACATTGATGAATAGTATTTTAAAAACTCGAAAAACTGTAAAAAAATATATTTACTTTAATATTGGTTTTATGTTTGTAAGTATGTTTGTAATGTTTTACGAAATTTTTTCTAGCACTTCAAACACACTATTGTATAAAAAAACAAGTAACATTCCTTACGAACTCTCAAATACCATTATAATCGTTTCAATTTCTATAGCTATGATTATTATGATAGCCATAATACTACTTATTTATAGATTAATTTATGGCATCCTACTCAGACGATTAAAGAAAAATTACAAAGAGTTAGAACAATTAGACAAGTAAATACTATCTTTGCCGTAATATTAATAAATATCGGTTTCGACTGCGCTCGACCAGACATTCATTTTTTGTCTCCTCGAGCGCAGTCGAAAGGTTTAAAATTAAAAATTATACGAAAATGGATAACGGAATTTACGCAAAATTTAACACCTCAAAAGGTGAAATCTTAGTAAAATTAGAACACGAAAAAACTCCTGGAACAGTTGGTAACTTTGTTGCCCTTGCTGAAGGAAACCTTGAAAATGATGTTAAACCACAAGGCACACCATATTATAACGGATTAAAGTTTCATAGAGTCATACCTGATTTTATGATTCAAGGAGGATGCCCTCAAGGAACTGGAACTGGAAATCCTGGATATAAATTTGATGATGAGTTTCATCCAGAATTAAAGCACGATAAACCTGGAATTTTATCAATGGCAAACTCAGGACCTGGAACCAACGGAAGCCAATTTTTTATAACACACGTTGAAACTCCTTGGTTAGACAACAAACATACTGTTTTTGGAAATGTAGTTGAAGGTCAAAGCATTGTTGATGCAATTGCACAAGGCGATGAATTAAATTCTATTGAAATAATACGAGTTGGTGACGAAGCCGAAAAATTTAATGCAATAGAAGCCTTTAGAACTTTTGAAGGTTCTCGTGAAAAACGCATTGCAGAAGCAAAAAAAGCACAAGAAGCAATTTTAGAAGGTGCAGCAGCAGGATTTGAAAAAACAGAAAGTGGTTTGCGCTATAAAATTCTTCAAAACGGAACTGGAAAACAAGCCAATAAAGGCGATAAAGTTTCTGTACATTACAAAGGACAATTACTTGACGGAACTGTATTTGACAGTTCATATAAACGCAAGCAACCTATTGATTTTAATATTGGTATTGGTCAAGTTATTGCAGGTTGGGATGAAGGAATACAACTATTAAAAGTTGGAGATAAAGCACGTTTTGTAATACCATCGCACTTAGCCTATGGAAGTCAAGGTGCTGGAGGTGTAATTCCTCCTGATGCTCCGTTAATTTTTGATGTAGAACTAATGGATGTAAAGTAATTAACTACAAAGTTTACAGTCTTCATAAATAAATTAAAGGCTGTCTGAAAAATGTCATTTTAAATAAAATGAAGAATCTTCAATATTGATAATTTATTTATCATAAAATAATTGAGATTTTTCGACTTCGCTCAAAATGACAAAATAAAGACTTTCAGACAGCCTCTTTTTATGCCCTCGCTCATACAAGTTTGCAACTAATTGCGACAAAAAAAACAATAAAAAATATTTTATTATATTTGACTGTGCGTAAAAGTTATAACATTACAATTACCGTGTTGACAGTAAATTGAACTACTTATTATGATAAATGAGCAAAAATTATTTAGCAAGATTAACCACACGATGCAATCGTGCGGATGCACAGGCAATCAATTAACCAAAGTAGATGACGATCTCGAATGGTACCAACCAGAATGCTATGTAGAACCTAACAACACAGGCGGATTTAAAGTTAGATTTAATGGGGATAGGACTAATGCAATAGAGATAAATTCTTCGTCTTATAATTATAATTGGAGAACACATTTTTTTGACAGAACAGCATCTATTAGAGGGAACTATTTTCATCCAAATTCTGGAAATAAAATGAATTGGGACACCTATAGTATTCTTGTTGACAACAAGAATACTCAAGCTTTAATAACAAGACTAAATAGAACTTTTGCAACAACAAATAAATCTGTCACTCCACTTAAACAATAGACTTATGAAAAATATAATAGTTTTATTGTTATTATTAATAACTGCCTCAAGTTGTAAAAATCAATATTCGTTAGTAGATAAGAAACTAAAAAAGTGCGTTAATAATAAAGTTAATAATGAAATAAAAGAAGTCTTCAATATTAAAGAAGATGTAAAATTTTATACTTTAATGAATGCTGTTGAGAAATTAATTTTCAAGAAAGATGCAAGCAAACAAACATATTTAAACTATTTTGAAAACACTTTATATAATATAGATTCTATTAAAAAAGAAAAACTATTGCTTGAAATTGAAACAGTATTTAACAAATCAAAATTTAACAAATCACATCCAATGAGTCGGATAATCTTTTATTCCTGCCCTTTTAATTTTATTAAAAAAAAGAGCAATCAAAACTATACTACATTAAAGCTACAAATTAATGCCTTAAATAAGATGGATGAAAAAGGGATTGATTCTCATCGAGAGATATTGATTGATTGGCTCACGAATATTGATGAAGTTGAATTTAATAAAATAATTTATAGAAGTCCTTTCATTTTAATTATTTATAACCATTTAAAGTTGGAAGCCCCCGCTCCCGCGCAATGTCATTAAGTTAAGGATTTAAATAATTGATTATCAGTAATTTAATTAGGTTTTTTCATTTATTATTTGTATATTTAACTGATTTTAAAAC
>CAMZLV010000137.1 GCA_947311835.1 uncultured Lutibacter sp.
CATTCCAACTTCCGCCTGCATCGGCTCCTGTTAAGCCTGCTCCTAAATCTATCGCTGCATCTGTATTGCATATTTGCATGTTTGCTGTGGCCGTCCCTGATACTGGTGAACGAATGATTGTTACTTGTACTGTTTCACTATCAGCTACTGCACATGGTGTAGTTGGCGTTACGGTGTAAGTAAAATTATAAGTTCCTACCAAACCATTTGTATTCAATGTATTTCCTGTTAAACCTCCTGATCCATCATCATCATTCCACGTTCCTCCTGTATCTTGTCCTGTTAAGCCTGCAGTTAAGTCAAAGGCTGTTTCTGTATCACAAATATCGGCTAAAACTACTGCTGTTCCTGCATTGGGTGCTGCCGTAACTCCTACTGATATTGTTGCGCTTGCATCTGCACATGCTCCTATTCCCGAAACCGTATAAGTATAAGAACCTGCTGGATCTACCATTGGATCAAAAAGCCCTGTTCCACTTGTCAATGAAGGCGACCATGTTCCTCCTACATCTGGCATACCTCCTAAAATAGTAAATAAATCTGTAGGAGCATCCGAAGTGCAAAAAGATATTGAATTATCTATTCCTGCATTGGGCGCTGTATCAACAGCCACTGTTATTTGTGACATAGCGTCAGCACAAGAACCAGTTCCTAAAACTGTATACGTATAAACTCCAGCTGAATCTATTGCTGGATCAAAAACTCCTGTACCACTTGTAAGTACTGGCGACCAAGTTCCTCCCGCATCAGGTGTTCCACCTAAAATTGTAAATAAATCTGTAGAAGCATCCGAAGTACAAAAAGATATTGAATTATCTATTCCTGAATTGGGTGCCGTTGTAACTGCAACAATAACATCTGCTGTTGCATCAGGACAGTTTCCTCCTGAAACAACGTAAGTATATGTTCCTGCTGAATCTACTGCTGGATTAAAGACTCCTGTCCCACTCGTCAATGCCGGTGACCAAACTCCACCAGTATCTGGTGTTCCTCCCAAACTTGCAAATAAATCTGCTGTTGCATCTGTAGAACAAAATCCTATAGAACTATTTGTTCCTGCATTTGGCGGAATATCAACCGAAACTGTTACTGTTGCTGTTGCTGTTGCATCTGTAGAACAAAAACCTGTGGCAACAACTGTATATGTATAAACTCCTGCTGAATCTACTGCTGGATCAAAAACTCCAGTTCCACTTGTTAATGAAGGTGACCAAGTTCCTCCCGCGTCAGGTGTTCCTCCTAAACTTGTAAATAAATCGGTTGCCACATTTGTTGAACAAAACCCTATAGAGCCATTTGTTCCTGCATTGGGTGCTGTTGTTAACCCAACTGTTACTGTAGCTGTTGCATCAGGACAACTTCCTGAGCCAGTAACTGTGTATGTATAAACTCCCGCCGTATCAACAACTGGATTGAAAACTCCTGTCCCACTTGTAAGTGCTGGTGACCAAATTCCTCCTGTATCTGGTGTTCCTCCTAAACTTGCAAATAAATCGGTTGAAGAATCGGATGTACAAAAGTTAATTGTACCATCAGTTCCTGCATTTGGTGCAGGATTATAAGTTATATCTACATGCTCAGTCAATGTACATCCTCCTGAATCTAAAACATCTACATAATAAGTTCCTGATGTATTTACTGATAATGACGCTGTATTTCCTAACGAAGTTGAAGGGTCACCTGCTTCATACCAATTATAACTCACAATTGTGACACCTGCGGTTGTTGTAGTTGTAGTATTTATAGTATACGCTGAATCTCCAACACAAAATGTTTGATTACCTCCATCAATAGATAGTGTAAATGGTAAATCTACTGTAATAGTAACCTCATCTGTTGCTGAAACTGTTGCTCCTGTACAATTAATCCATGTTACATTTGCCGTATATGTAGTTGTTTCAGAAGGGCATACATTATACACTGGACTTGTACTTTCTTGCAAGCCAGTTGTATTATTAACCCATTCAAAAGTAAAGGTTTCAGCACCATTTACTTCTGGTGCAAATCTCCATGCTTCATCTGTAGCGGTCCAAGGGGAATCACTCATATTTCTACCTGGAGCCACAAAATAATTCCCTCCAGAGCCATTACCTTTTTGAATTCCAACTATTGCTGCTCCATTTTGCCATCCAGTACATGCAGGCTTATCACTAAGGTAAACATCAATAAAATTTGATGTTTCGTGTAAAACTATCTGTTGTGTTGTAGGCTGATTACAACCACTCGCAGCATTGTATTGCGCGACACTTTTATAATTTATAACAAAAGCTCTAAAAGGAGCTGTCCCTGTCACTCCATAAGTTATAGTTCCTCCTTCATTAATATATAAATCATGATATGCTCCAAAAACTGCATCTAATGGTAAATTGCCACTTGGAACATTAGCAGGAACTGTATATTGAGCATTTGTATCGCCCTGATATAAGGCTATGTTAAAAGATATTAAACCATTATCACCAATAACTATCTGTGTTTTTTCTTCCCCAAAAAAACAAAAAGTAAATCCTAAATCTATGGCTTGAGAATAATCATCATCTGCGTTAATGGAACTTGGCAATGTTACTGAAACTGGATCCATAGGTATTGATTCAACAGTATATCGTGAATTTGTTTCATGTGATTGGTGAAAATCAGCGATCAAATCAGTACAAGTTCCAGTTGTACAGTCTATTGTATAATCATCTCCTGCATTTACACCTCCAGGAACAAGATTTTGAGAAAACCCAGTAGTCGTTATAAAAAAGATAAATAGACTGTAATATATTTTTTTGTTTAAACTCATTTTTTAAATTTTATTTTATACCCAATTTTTCTAACAATGGATCTATAGAAGGCTCTGCACCTCTAAATTCCTTATACAATTCCATTCCATCTTTTGAGCCTCCTTGCGACAACATATTTCTATATTTTTTTGCGGTCTCTTGATCAAATATACTTCCTGCATCTTTAAAGGCTTGGAAGGCATCAGCGTCTAATACTTCTGACCATTTATAGCTGTAGTATCCTGATGAATATCCTACAGGATTTGAAAAAATATGATTAAAATACGTACTTCTATAACGCGGTAAAATTTCTTTTATTAGCCCCAACTCTTTCATTTTTTTTGCTTCAAACTTGTGTACATCACGTTTTTCGATATCTTTTAGTGTATGCCAATACATATCTAAATATGCTGCAGCCATATATTCTACATTTGCAAATCCTTGGTTAAAACTATTAGCATCATTCATTTTTTTAATTAGTGCATTTGGAATTACTTCTCCTGTTTTATAGTGTTTTGCATATAATTTTAATACTTCTGGTTCACTCATCCAGTTTTCCATTACTTGTGATGGAAATTCTACAAAATCTCGAGGCACATTGGTTCCTGATTGCGATTGGTAAGTTACGTTTGAAAACAAGCCGTGTAACGCATGACCGAATTCATGAAATAAGGTTTCGGCTTCGCTAAATGATAATAATGAAGGTTCGTTTTCAGTAGGTCGAGGAAAATTAAAGTTATTGGTTACAATTGGAGTTACAAAATTACCATTAACATTTGATTGTGATCTGAGTTCATTCATCCAAGCACCTCCTTCTTTACTTTCACGCGCAAAGAAATCCATATAAATAATTCCAAGATGTTTACCGTTGGCTTCTAAAACCTCAAATACCTGTTGATCTTCATGCCATTTTGGTATATCATTTCTTTCTTTAAAGGTTAATCCAAATAATTTATTTGCGAGTGTAAATACTCCTTTTTTAACAGCATTAAATTCAAAATAAGGACGCATTTCTTCTTCATCAAAATTGTATCTCTCCTTGCGAACTTTTTCCACATAATGTCTCCAATCACTTCCATTAAAAACACCTTGCACACCGTCTTTTTTCATAAATTCAGCCATTGCTTTACGCTCTTCCTTTGCCATATTTAAAACTGGATTCCATAGTTGATCCATAAATTTTAATACTGCTTCTGGTTTTTTAGCCATTGCATTATCAAGAATTAAATCAGCATGTGATTCATAGCCTAACAAATTGGCTTTTTCGGTACGTAGTTGTACTATTTCTTGGATAATTGCTTTATTATCATTTTTATTGTCATTATCGCCTCTCATTGCATAGCCAAGAAACATTTTTTGTCGTAATTTTCTATTTGGTGATGATTGTAAAAACGGATTGATACTTGGTCTTTGTAAAGTAAATGACCAACCATTTTCATGCCCTCTTTTTTTAGCCTCATCTGCTGCTAATGCAACTAAACTTGACGGCAAGTTACCTAAGTCTTTCTTATCAGTTACATGCAACTCAAAGGAATTTGTTTCTTCTAATACATTTTTACCAAATTGATCCGTTAAGGCTGCTAATTTGTTATTAATTTCACGCAATCTCGCTTCTTCTTTTCCTTCTAAGGCAACACCTGAACGTACAAATTTCTTATAAATATCTTCTAAAAGTTTTTGTTGAGGCGCTGTTAGTTTTGATTTATCTGTATTTTCATAAACGGATTTTACACGTTTAAATAAATTTTTATTTAGATTAATATCATCATAATGCGCTGACAATATTGGAGCCAATGTTCCTGATAATTTTTTTAAAACATCATTTGTATTGGCTGATTCTATATTATAAAACACATTAGAAACTTTGGTTAACAATTTACCACTAACTTCAAATGCTTCAATAGTGTTCTTAAAAGTTGGCGCGTCTGAATTATTAATAATAGCCTCAATATCATCTTTATGTTCTTTTAAAGCGATGTCAAATGCTGGTTTATAATCTTCATTTTTAATTTTATCAAATGGCGGAACGCCAAAAGGAGTATTCCACTGATCTAAAAGCGGATTGTTATATGTTTTATGAGTCACTTTTTGTTCTTTTGATTGACAAGATAGAAGTAGTACGGCGCTAAATAGCGCTATGAAATATGTAGGCTTCATGTAGGTAATTTAAGTATTTATAAAATGCATCGCAAATTAATATTTTTTTTTTAAGAAAATACATTTTAGCATCCAAATATAAAATAAAGTTATCACTAAGACATCAAAAACAAAAAAAAATTGTATTTTTGGTATGCTATGACAAATTTTCCTAACAAAAAACCAATTTTAATTTTAAAAAAGATTATTCACAGAAAAGAAATTCGATTATTCTTGTTTTTCTCTTATGATGATGCTATAATTATTAAAATTAGAGAGCTCAAAAAGTATAGATGGAGTCGTACTTTACGTGGTTGGCATGCTTCTTTTAGTATTGAAAATTTGAATCAAATCTATAAAACGCTAAATAGCCTTGTAATCTTTAAAAATGACCCTTCACTTTATAAAGACTTATCGGTAAAATCAAGAAGAGCAAATAGAACTATTTCAGAAGAAAACAAAGAGGTAATTAGGCGTTTTGTTAAATTTTTAAGAGGTAAGTATTATAGTGAGAGTACTGTTAAAACTTATTTTACTTTTATTGCAGATTTCATTGAATATATTAAAGACAAACCTTTAGAAGAATTATCAAATCGTGATGTTGAAAAGTTTGTTGAAGATGTGTTTTTACCTCGAAAATACAGTGTAAGTACATACAGGCAAATGATCAGTGCTATTAAGTTATTTAAAACATTTTATCCGCAATGTAAAATTGATAATTTGGAATTAAAAAGACCTAAAAAAAGTAAAATACTACCAACCATTTTATCTCAAGAAGAAGTTTTAGATTTACTACGAAACACACGAAACTCAAAACACAGAGCGATTTTAGCATTATTATATTCGTCTGGTTTAAGAATAGGAGAATTAATTGATTTAGAATTATGTAATATTAATATAGATAGACGACAAATTATTATAAAAAGTGGTAAGGGAAGAAAGGATCGATATGTGATTTTGGCTGAAAGTTTTTTGCCTTTACTTCAAAATTATTTTATGACATACCAACCAAAAAAATATTTTGTTGAAGGTCCTTTACAAAAAAAATATTCGGCAAGTAGTGTACGCAAATTTTTAGAGCGATCACGCAAGTTAGCCAACATAAATAAAAAAGTAACTCCACACACATTACGTCACAGTTATGCTACTCATTTACTTGAAAACGGTATTGGATTAAGGTATATACAAGAGTTATTAGGACATTCTAAACCAGAAACAACGATGATTTACACACATGTAGCCAAAAAAGATTTATTAGAGATAAAAAGTCCGTTAGACACGCTATTAATTTCACTATCAAAAACCCCTAAACAGGAACAAAATATCCTTTTATCCCGAAATTTTAAAATATAAATTCGTATATTGCTCTCGATATAACAAGTTAGCGTTCATTAGGAAACATATCGTAAACGAAAAAAATTAGTCTTTTAAAAAGATGATTAATATTGTAAAAAAGCAACATCCTCTACTCTATTTTCAAAATGGAAAATATTAGAAAAAAGAGAGAAATAATAAGAAAAAAATAAAATTTAAATCTTTAAAATAGGAAAAAAGAGCCGTGAAAAACAGATTACAACGGAGAAATTTAAAGTCTAAAAATCTTTACAATATTGCGGAGAAAAATTATTAAAAGACCAATTTTACGGAGAAAACACTCGCAGAAATCACGAAGAGAAATTTAAAAAACTGGAAAACTCTTTTTTAGCGGAGAAATTGTCAGAAATAATGGAAAAAGTCCAAATTAAGTGAAAAAATTGGCGAATAAA
>CAMZLV010000138.1 GCA_947311835.1 uncultured Lutibacter sp.
AACTGAACGTTCAAAAAACAATTTTAAAATAGGACAACCTGCTTCAATGCCTTTAGAAGTTGTTTATGGTTTTGCTTATCTTAAAAAAGCTGCTGCTTTTGCCAACTGCGAATTAGGCGTTTTATCATCAGAAAAAAGAGACTTAATCGCTCAAGTATGTGATGAAATATTGGCAGGAAAATTAAACGACCAGTTTCCGTTAGTCATATGGCAAACAGGTTCTGGTACACAGAGTAATATGAATGTTAATGAAGTTATCGCTAATAGAGCTCATGAAATTGCTGGAAATAAAATTGGTGAAGGTGAGAAAACCATTCAACCAAATGATGATGTAAACAAATCACAATCGTCAAATGATACGTTTCCTACAGGAATGCATATCGCAAGTTATAAAATGGTAGTCGAAAATACGATTCCTGCTATTATTAAATTACGTGATACGTTCATAAAAAAATCAGAAGATTTTAAAGATATTGTTAAAATTGGTCGTACGCATTTGATGGATGCAACTCCATTAACGCTTGGTCAAGAATTTTCTGGTTACGCATCACAATTATCACATGGAATTAAAGCCTTAGAAAACACTTTAGAGCATTTATCTGAAGTTGCCTTAGGAGGAACTGCTGTTGGAACAGGACTTAATACTCCAAAAGGTTATGATGTTTTGGTTGCTAAGTATATAGCCAAATTTACAAGTCATCCGTTTATTACTGCTAAAAATAAATTTGAAGCATTGGCTGCACACGATGCTATTGTAGAGACACATGGAGCACTTAAAATGTTGGCTGTATCGTTAAACAAAATTGCAAATGATATTAGAATGATGGCTTCAGGTCCAAGATCTGGAATTGGAGAAATTATTATTCCTGCAAACGAACCTGGAAGTTCAATTATGCCTGGAAAAGTTAATCCAACGCAAAGCGAAGCCTTAACGATGGTTTGTGCTCAAGTAATGGGTAACGATGTTGCTATTACTATTGGAGGAACGCAAGGTCACTACGAATTAAATGTTTTTAAACCAATGATGGCTGCAAATTTACTACAATCTGCAAGATTAATTGGTGATGCGTGCGTTTCGTTTAACGACAATTGTGCTGTCGGTATTGAGCCTAATATTGAACGAATTAATGAATTGGTAAACAATTCGTTAATGTTAGTTACTGCACTAAACACGAAAATAGGCTATTACAAAGCCGCAGAAATTGCAAATACAGCACATCAAAACGGAACTACACTTCGTGAAGAAGCTGTTCGCTTAGGATATGTAACCGAAGAAGAATATGATCAATGGGTCGTACCTGCTGATATGACTAGTGGTTTGAAATAAGAAACAATATCTTTTATACAAAAATTCTCAATGCTACGGTATTGAGAATTTTTTATTTAAAATAACTTAAAACTGTTTTGATAATATAGCCAATATCTTTGGCAAAACTCCAGTTTTCAATATATATCTTATTAATTGCTACTTTTTGAGGCCATAAAACAGTATCATTATATTCTTGAGGATTGTCTTGCAATGACAAGATAAGTTCTTCATCTGCAAATTTGATAGTTGCTGGCCCTGTAATAGCAGGTCTAACAGTCAATATAATTCTATCCTCACCTCTTAACACATCAGCATAACCTTCAACATCAGGTCGTGGACCAACAAAACTCATATCACCAATTAGTACATTATATAATTGTGGTAATTCATCTAATTTTGTTGACCTAAGGAATTTTCCAAAACCTGTAATACGTTTGTCATTTACTGTTGTAATATGATTTTTTGAGTTATCTGAACGCATCGACTTTATTTTATACAAATAAAATAAAACAGCATCTTTGCCAACTCGTGTTTGTGAAAAAACACCAAAAGATTTTGTAGAAATAGAGGCAATGATTATCAAAATAAACATCGGAATAAGAAAAACAAATAATCCTATAACAGAAAGAATTATATCAAAAACTCGCTTGATTATTTGTTGTTTTTTAGACAACATTTAATTGGCACTTTGATAAATACGCTCTATTATATCAACAATCTTCATCCCTTCTAAAGCATTTGTTGTTATCGATTTATCGCCATTTAATACATCTATGACGTTTTGAATTACATAATGATGGTTTTGTGCTGAACCTTTATATGCTCCATAATCATTTCCAGGATTTGTTGGCTCTAAGTTTGGCATTTGGTAGTTTTCTATATGACAATATTCAACTTCATTCATATACTGCCCTCCTATTTTAACGGAACCTTTTTCGGCAATAATAGTCATTGAACTTTCCATGTTTTTATTCCAAACTGCTGTTGAAAAATTAAAATTCCCTATTCCTCCATTTACAAATTCAAAGTTTACAATACCTGCATCTTCAAAAGCTGTCATTTTCTGATGTTTAAAATCTTTCATAACAGATTTGATATTGGTAATATCGCCAAATAACCAATACATAATATCAATAAAGTGAGAAAATTGCGTAAATAACGTTCCTCCATCTAACGCTTTATCACCATGCCAAGAATCTGAAGTATAATAGCGCTCATCTCTATTCCAAAAACTATTAATATGCACAGAATAAATCTGTCCTAAAACATTATTCTCTACTAAGTTTTTTATCCAAACTGATGGTGGAGAATATCTATTTTGCATTACCGCAAAAATCTGTTTTGATACTTGCAGTGCTTTAAAAATAACGGCTTCAGCATCAGCTTTTGTTAATGCCATTGGCTTCTCTATAACCACATGATTTTTAGCCTCAAGTACCTGTATTGCCTGACTTGCATGAAGTCCATTTGGAGTTGCGATAGTTATTACATCTGAAACTACATCTGAAGACAAAAAACTTTCAAGACTGTTAAAAAAAGGAACATCGTATTGATTTATATTTAATTTCTCTTTAGATTTTATATCAATCAATGCGACTAACTCTGCATTTCTATTTCTAGAAATCATTTCGGCATGACGTTTTCCTATATGTCCACAACCTACAATTGCAAATTTTATTTTGTTTTTTTTATTCAAGGTTTAATCGCATTTAAAATTCTTTTATACCAAGGTAGTTTATCGTTTTCGTGATATCCTTGTCCGTAGCCGTAACCGTAGCCATATCCGTAGCCATAACCGTAACGAGTCTTCATCTTAAAATGATTTAACACAATACTCATCTTTGGTAATTCTCCTTTTTTGTATTTATCATTTATCATTTTAAGCATGCCTTTTTGAGTGAAATTTTGCTTTACTACATATAATGAAGCATCGGCAAATTTTAGTAATTCAAATGTATCTGCTACGAGCCCAACTGGCGCTGTATCCAAAATAATATAATCATATTTACCTTTAAGATATTCTATCAATTCGGCAGTAGCATCACTTAATAAAAGTTCTGATGGATTTGGAGGAATTGGTCCTGCAGTAATAAAGTCTAGATTTTCTATTTGAGTTTTTTGAATTACTTCAGTTATTGGTTTTTGACCAATTAAATAATTAACTACTCCAATATCGTTATTCATTCCAAAATCTCCAAAAATCTTTGGTTTTCTTAAATCTAAACCAACCAAAATTGTTTTTTTACCACTTAAAGCAAAAACAGTAGCCATATTAATCGATACAAATGTTTTTCCTTCTCCACTTATTGAAGAAGTTACAACAACGGTTTTTGTTTCTCCTGAAGTTTTTCTATCAAAAAGAAAATGAATATTCGATCGTAACGCTCTAAAAGCCTCAGCAACTGTAGATTTTGGTTTTAAAAATACTGCTAAATTATTTTTGGCTGTGCTACGTCCAACGACTCCAAGAACTGGTATTGGCGATAAACTTTCAATTTCTTCTACAGTTTGAATTTTAGTATCTAAAATTGCACTTATAATAATAATAAATAATGGTAATATTATTCCTAATAGTAATGCAACCATATAGTTAAACCCTTTTCTTGGCTTTGTAGAAACCTGACCTGTATCTTTAGCTTTATCTAAAACTGTTATATCCGAAACGCTTGCCGCTATTGCAATATCTGCTTCATAGCGCTTTTGCATCAAGTATTTATAATTTGCCTCAGTCATAGCATATCTTCGCTGAAAACTCAATAATTTCTGTTCTTTTTTTGGTAATTTTTTAAGTCTATAATTGTATTTACTCAGCCTTCGCTTACTGTTTTTTATTTTTAATTGAATTACATTTTTGACAGAAGATATGTTTTCTAACAAAGTTGCTTTTGCTGTTTTTATTTGATGATTTAACGTAATAATTGAAGGGTGATTGTTAGTTACTTCTTTTTGCAACTCCTCTTTTTGAGTTGATAACTGAGTTAGTTGTATAATTTTAGGGCTAATTGTAGCGTCTTCAATATCCATAACGGCTGGCGCTGGTATATTTATATAATTACTACTTGAATTAATATAATTTTCTAAATTTTTATAATATTCTAATTTATCAGCAAGAACAATTTGCTCATTATCTAAACCTGTTGCAACTTCAAATATTTGTTCACCTTCACTAGATAAGTCATATATTCCTTTTTGTTCTTTATACTTACCCATATCTCCTTCAATAAAATGCAAACTATCTTGGGCGTTTTTAAACTGTTCATCAATAAATTCAAGAGTTTGATAAGCATAATTTGTTTTTTGCTTTAATTGATCATCTATCAAAACTTCTACAGATTTGTTTATATAATCGACAATACGTTTTTTATTAGAACCCATTGAAGTTATATTAAGCATATATGTATTCTGTATTGGTATTGCACGCACTTCGTTATATTTCCTTACTGCCGAATCAATAGTATTAAAACGAATCATGTACGATTGACCTTTTAAGTTTCCAAAACCTTTTATCGGTTCAAGTGTAATATTTAAAAAAGGTAAGGTTATTGGTTTACCTATTTCATACATTTTAGAAAATTCAGAATTTTTAACATCATATATATATGACAAACCTTTATTATAATTTATAATTTTCTTGGTTGTATCATCAGCAAAATCTACTGATAAATTGAACTGATTATTGTCAATAAAATCAATTTTAATTAATGTATTTAACAACTGAAATTTATCTGGATGTAAAGAAACTATAAATGGAGTTTCGCCATAAACATCTTCAATTCTAAATCGTCCTTCTTTTAAATAATCAACATAAAACTGAAGTTCTTTAACTACTTTTTCGTTATGCGAACGTGAACTTATTACGCGTCTTACAGATTCAACTTTATCACTTATTCCTCCCCAATTAAAGGCTATATTTGTTCCTGTTGAAAACAGAGGGTTTTGCTTTTCCTTAATGGCGATAGTTGAATGTAATCCGTAAATCCGTTCTGTAGAAATATTTATATAATAGGCGATTCCTAAAGCAATTGAAATTGTTATTAAAAACCATATCCAATTAGATATAATTCTATATAGATAACTTTTCATATCAGAAATACTATCTTTTGAACTTTCAATAAAATTAAAATCTTGATTCATCTGTTTTAAAGATTTTTAACTAAGATAACTGAGGTTGCCAAAAAAGACAAAACTGAAACTATTGTAGTAAAAGTTTGAAAACCTGTTGTTCCTGTTCCCCAAGATTTTTGAGGAAGTGGCGGTATGTATATAACATCGTTTGGTTGTATATAAAAATTATCTGAAGAAAAAACAGCTATATCTGTTATATCAACTGAAAATCTTTGCACTCCATCAAGGCTTTTTCGTATTATTTGAATGTTTTTACGATCGCCATACGAACTAATATCTCCTGCATTGGCTAGTGCCTCAACAATTGAAACTTGATTTTGTTGTAAAATTACAGTTCCTGGAGAATTGACCTCGCCACTTACTATAAACTTTATTCCTTCTAATTTTACAGTTACAAAAATTGTTTCAGGATTTTTAATGAAATCTTTTAAGGAATTTTCGATTTTTTCTCGCACTTCTTTTTCAGTATAACCAAGTACATTTAACTCTCCAATATAAGGAATTCTAATATTACCATGACGGTCAACCGAATAGCCGTTAAAATACAATCCGTTACTATTTATATTATTTGATTCACTTATAGATGAAGTATTAAAGAGTGCTACTAACTTTGGGTTTTCAGCTTTAATCGAAATTGACAAAACATCATTTACTTGCAATTTATATGGCTTGTTTTCCATTTTGTGCAAAGTAACTTTATCAGAAATTTCACCTTGAAAGTTAGTCGTTTGTTTTGTAGTTAAACAAGATGACATACTCAATATTATAAAAAAATAAAATACATTTTTTTTCATTACTTCAAATACAGTTTAATAAACTATTCTTACAAAAAAATAGTGTCTATTGGCAAATATAATTTTAAATAAACTATTAAAATAATTTTTTCTTTAATTTCGCAAAGAATTTTTACAAATGTATTATCAACTAAAATCATATTTATTATTTTTACTAAAATCAACCAATCAACATGGTGTGCATTCCCCTTTTGTTTACAACTTGATTACCAAATGTTTTTATAGCAATACAAATAAGCAAAAACTCAAACAACTAACTGAATATCGCACCAATTTATTGCAAAACAATGGCACTATTTTAGTAACTGACTTTGGAAAAGGATCTAAAGTATTTAAATCTAACAAAAGAAAAATCTCAAAAATCGCTACAGTTGCAGGAATATCAAATAAACGAGCAAGTTTATTAATTCGAATAACTGAATATCTTAAACCAAACTCAATTCTTGAAATTGGTACTTCTCTAGGAATTGGTACTGCATGTTTAACAATTGGAAATCCAAAAAGCAAGATAACTACACTTGAAGGATGTCCTAACACAGCTAAAATTGCTCAAATTCAGTTTCAAAAATACGAATTTAATACGATCAACATAAATATTGGCGACTTTAAAAACACACTTCCTCAAGCATTAAAAAATACTAAGTTTGATATGATTTATTTCGATGGAAATCATCAAAAAAAAGCAACAATTAACTATTTTGAACAATGCTTACATTCCATCCATAACGATACCGTTTTTATTTTTGATGATATACATTGGACAAAAGAAATGAACCAAGCATGGCAATACATCAAAAATCATAAGAAAGTAACCGTCAGTATTGATACTTATTTTTGGGGATTTGTTTTTTTTAGAAAAGAACAAGAAAAAGAACACTTCACAATACGGATATAATCCTTAAATTTGCATTATGAAAATTTACACAAAAACGGGTGATAAAGGTACAACATCACTATTTGGAGGAACGCGCGTTCCAAAATACCATCTTCGTATAGAAGCCTACGGAACTGTTGACGAACTCAATTCTTATATTGGTTTAATAAACTGCCAAAAAATTGCAGAAAACCATGCAAAATCATTGTTAAAAATTCAGAATGAATTATTTACTTTAGGATCAATGTTGGCAACACCTCAAGACAAAGAAAAACTAAAAAATGGCAAAGAGCGCTTAAATATTCCTAAAATAAATGACAGTTCAATCGAGTTTTTAGAAAATGAAATTGATAAAATGAATGAAGAATTACCAACAATGACACATTTTGTACTTCCAGGAGGAAATTTAATAGTGTCATATTGTCATATTGCAAGATGTATATGCCGTAGAGCTGAGCGAATAAGTGTACAATTAAATGACGAAACGACAATTGACTCACAAATATTAATGTACTTAAACCGACTTTCTGACTACCTTTTTGTATTGGCACGAAAATTGACTTATGAAAATGAAATTGCGGAAATTCCTTGGATTCCAGAAAAAAAGAAATGAAGTTCTTAACATTATAAAAAAATAAACAGGAAATAACTTGGCTTTCTGACTAAAAATTTTATTTTTGCAAAAAATTAAAAATATATAATACATGTATTGGACATTAGAATTAGCATCATATTTAGCTGATGCACCTTGGCCAGCAACAAAAGACGAGCTTATTGACTATGCAATTAGATCAGGAGCACCAGCAGAAGTTGCAGAAAATTTACAAGACCTAGAAGATGAAGGAGAATCATATGATTCTATCATTGAAATATGGCCAGACTACCCAACCGAAGAAGATTATCTTTGGAATGAGGATGAATATTAAAACATTAAAAAAATAACTAAAAAAGTCTCTAATGAGGCTTTTTTTTTGCTTAATTTTGAACACCTATTTAACAGAACATAAATTATGAGTATATTAAATTCTATTTTAAAAGTATTTGTTGGAGATAAAACCAAAAAAGACCTTAAAGAATTACAACCAATAGTAGACAAAGTATTAGCTGCAGAAAGTAGCATAACGAACCTTTCTGACGATGAGTTACGCGCTAAAACATTAGAATTTAAACAAAAAATAAAAAACGCAACTCAGCCTTTTGAAGATAAAATTGCAGCCTTAGAAGAAGAAACATCAACAGCTAATATTGATAGAAAAGAAGAAATATATACAGAAATTGACAAACTAAAAGATGAATCTTACCAAGCATCTGAAAAAATATTAGAAGAAATTCTTCCAGAAGCCTTTGCTGTTGTTAAAGACACTGCACGTAGATTTACACAAAACGAAACCATAAAAGTAACTGCAACTCCGTTTGATAGAGAATTATCAGCAATAAAAGACAATGTAGAACTAGATGGCAATAAAGCCATTTACTACAATACTTGGGATGCTACAGGAAAACAAATTACTTGGGACATGATACATTATGATGTTCAGTTAATTGGTGGAGCGGTTTTACACAAAGGACAAATTGCCGAAATGATGACAGGTGAAGGTAAAACTTTAGTAGCAACATTACCAATTTATCTAAATGCATTAACAGGTAAAGGTGTACACGTAGTTACCGTAAACGACTATCTAGCAAAACGTGATGCTGCTTGGATGGCACCAATTTTTGAATTTCATGGTTTAAGCATTGATTGTATTGATTATCATCAACCAAACTCAGATGCACGTAGAAAAGCATATAACTCTGATATCACTTACGGTACAAATAACGAATTTGGTTTTGATTACCTACGCGACAATATGGCGCACTCACCTAAAGACCTAGTACAACGCCCACCAAATTATGCCATTGTAGATGAGGTAGATTCTGTTTTAATTGATGATGCACGTACTCCTTTAATTATATCTGGAGCAATACCGCAAGGTAACTTGCATGAATTTAATGAGTTAAAGCCAAATGTTGACAAACTAGTAAACATTCAAAAAAAATATTTAGTAGGTATTTTATCCGAAGCAAAAAAATTAATTGCTGAAGGAGATACAAAAGAAGGTGGATTTTTATTATTAAGAGTCTATCGAGGATTACCAAAAAACAAAGCCTTAATTAAGTTTTTGTCACAAGAAGGAATAAAACAATTACTTCAAAAAACAGAAAATTTCTATATGGCTGACAACAATCGTGAAATGCACAGAATAGATGCTGAACTTTACTTTACGATTGATGAAAAAAACAATTCAATAGAATTAACAGATAAAGGTGTTGCTCATTTATCACAAGATAGAAATGATGATAATTTCTTTATTATGCCAGATATTGGTATGGAAATAGGAAAATTAGAAAAAGAAAACCTAAATCCAGAAGAATTAACCAAACGAAAAGAAGAATTATATCGCGAATACGGAATCAAAAGTGAGCGTATTCACACAATGAATCAACTATTAAAAGCATATACCCTTTTTGAAAAAGATGTGGAATATGTAGTGATGGATGATAAAATTTTAATTGTTGATGAGCAAACAGGTCGTATTATGGATGGTCGCCGTTATTCTGACGGATTACATCAAGCATTAGAAGCAAAAGAAAACGTTAAAATTGAAGATGCAACTCAAACATTTGCAACCGTAACGCTACAAAATTACTTTAGAATGTATCGCAAACTGTCAGGAATGACAGGAACTGCAGTTACTGAAGCAGGTGAGTTTTGGGAAATATACAAATTAGATGTAGTTGAAATACCAACCAACAAACCGCTTGCTCGTAAAGATATGCAAGATAAAGTATATAAAACCGCACGTGAAAAATACAATGCTGTAATTGAAGAAATAACAACATTAGTAGTGCAAGGAAGACCTGTACTTGTAGGAACAACATCTGTAGAAATATCAGAATTATTAGGAAGAATGCTTTCAATGCGTAAAATTAAACACAATGTATTGAATGCAAAACTGCATAAAAAAGAAGCAGATATTGTTGCTGAAGCAGGAAATCCTGGAGTAGTTACAATCGCAACAAATATGGCAGGACGTGGAACAGACATCAAACTATCTGATGAAGTTTTAGCCGCTGGAGGACTTGCTATTGTTGGTACAGAACGTCATGATTCTCGCCGTGTTGACCGTCAATTAAGAGGTCGTGCAGGACGTCAAGGAGATGTTGGTTCTTCACAATTTTATGTATCCTTAGAAGACAATTTAATGCGTTTATTCAATAGTGAACGTGTTGCCAAAATGATGGATAAAATGGGACTTCAAGAAGGCGAAGTAATTCAACATTCATTGATTTCTAAGTCTATAGAACGTGCTCAGAAAAAAGTAGAAGAAAACAATTTCGGTATTCGTAAAAATCTATTAGAATATGATGATGTGATGAACGCGCAACGTGAGGTAATCTATAAACGAAGACGTCATGCTCTTTATGGCGATCGCTTGCAAGTAGATATTGTAAATATGATTTTTGATACCTGTGCAAATCTTGTGAAAGAAAACAAACCTCATGATGATTATACTAATTTTGAGTATGAATTAATTCGCTTTTCAGCTACTGCTTCTCCATTTACTGAAGAAGAATTTAAAAGCAAATCTGAAGAAGAATTAATTGATGAATTATTTGATATTATTTACAAACATTATAAAGGAAAAATAGAGCGCAATGCAGTTGCTGCTTATCCTGTAATAAAAGATGTTTATGAAAATCAAGGTGATAAATATGAACGTATCGTTGTTCCGTTTACTGACGGTGTTAAAACAATACAAGTAGTTACAAACCTTAAAGAGGCGTACGAATCAAAAGGAGAAGTATTAATTCAAGATTTTGAAAAAAATGTAACTCTTGCCATTATTGATGAAACGTGGAAAGACCATTTACGTCAAATGGATGAGTTAAAACAATCGGTAAGAAATGCACAATGGGAACAAAAAGATCCTTTATTAATTTATAAGTTTGAATCTTTTGAATTATTCCAAACGATGCTAAACAAAGTAAATAAAGAAGTGTTATCGTTCTTATTTAAAGGTGAATTACCAAGTAAAAATGCGAATCAAGTATCAGCCGCAAGAGAACAAAAAAGAGAAAAAGTACAATTAACAAAAGAAGATTTTGCTGGACAATCGCAACAAACAAATACCAATCAAACACAAGAGCAACAACCTGTTGAAACTTTTGTTAGAACAGAACGCAAAATTGGAAGAAACGATAGAGTAACTATAAAAAACGTGATGAGCGGAGAAAATAAAACCGTAAAATACAAACAAGCCATTCCGCTAATTGATAAAGGCGAATGGGTGTTGACCGAAGAATAAGACACTAATCGCGTATTACACACCTTTAAACCCTGATAAAATAAATTATTAGGGTTTTTTTTATTAAAAAATCATATCTGAATATTCATATATCTAAAAATCAAATTAACATACAATATCTTTTGTAACAAATTCGTAACTTAGTCGTTTAACATAATAGCAACTAAAACAAATTTACGAATTGGAAACAATCTTATCACTCAAAAATCTTGATAAAAAATACGGAATGGTTCACGCTGTAAACAATTTATCTTTTGACATCAAAAAAGGAAATGTTTATGGCATTTTAGGTCCTAACGGAAGTGGAAAATCAACAACTCTTGGTATTATTTTAAATGTAGTTAATAAAACTTCAGGTGAATTTAGTTGGTTTAACGGTAATCTTTCTACACATGAAGCCTTAAAAAAGGTTGGCGCAATCATTGAACGTCCAAATTTTTATCCTTACATGACAGCAGAACAAAATCTTAAGTTGGTGTGTAAAATTAAAGATATTTCTTATGATAATATTGATGAAAAATTAAAAATTGTTAATCTTTTTGAGCGAAAAAACAGTAAATTTAAAACCTTTTCTTTGGGAATGAAACAACGCTTAGCTATTGCATCAGCGTTATTAAACAATCCTGAAATTTTAATTCTTGATGAACCAACAAACGGTCTTGACCCTCAAGGTATTCATGAAATAAGAAAAATAATTACAACTATAGCTGCAAACGGAACAACCATATTATTAGCCTCTCACCTATTAGATGAAGTAGAAAAGGTATGTACACATGTTGTCGTTATTAGAAATGGTATAAAATTATATGAAGGTAGAACTGATGAAATAACTGTTTCTTATGGTTTTTTTGATTTGAAAGTTGAAAATAACCAAGATAAATTAATAGATTTATTAACTTCTTTTGATGGTATTTCATCTATAGAAAAAGAAAACGATAAATTAGTAGCAACGCTCAACAAAAATATTTCAGCAACTGAAATCAATCAATTTTTATTTGATAATGGAATTATTTTATCGCATTTAGTTAAGCGAAAACCAAGTCTAGAACAACAATTTTTAACATTAACCAACAACAACTAAGTTATGTTTAGATTATTAAATATAGAGTTTCACAAATTGAAACACAATCGAGCAAGTAAAGTGTTAATTGCAACTTATTTTGTTCTCCTCACCTTTGTTGCTTTAGTTGCGGTTATCAAGTTTGATATTGGTCCTATCAAGTTTCACTTAGCCGAAATGGGAATATTTAATTTCCCATATATATGGCATTTAAATACTTATTTATCTTCCATTTTAAAGTTTTTCTTATTACTTGTAATTGTATCAATGATGGCAAATGAATATAGCAACAAGACCTTAAAACAAAACTTAATTGACGGTTTAAGCAAAAAGGAGTTTGTTTTGTCAAAATTTTATACTGTAATTGTTTTTGCTGCCGTTTCAACAATCTTTGTATTTGTTGTTTCTTTAATATTAGGTCTTATTTATTCCGACTATAATGAACTTTCACTAATTTTTTCAGAATTAGAATATTTGCTCGCTTTTTTTATAAAATTAGTTGGTTTTTTCTCTTTTGGACTCTTTATGGGAATTTTAATAAAAAGATCGGCTTTTGCAGTTGGTGCTATACTAGTTTGGTCTTTTTTAGAAAATATAGCAATAGGCATTATGTATTGGAAATTTGACGAAAACCCAATGAATACTTTAAAAGTTTCAACAATTTCACAATTTTTCCCTCTCGAAAGCATGTCTAATCTTATTAAAGAACCTATTTCGCGTTTTTCAGCAGTAAAATCACTTGCGAATCAAGTAGGAACAGATTTAAGTAAAGATTATTCTGTTCACTCTTCAGATTTAATTATTGTTACAATATGGACAATTATATTTATTCTCCTCTCCTATTGGTTGCTAAAACGTAGAGATTTATAAGTATTAAACATACAGATTTAAGGCGTTTTTGTATATTTGAGGAATTAACTTGTGTTACTTAATATATATGAAAAAAATTACCGTCTTATTGTTAGTTCTATTTACAACAATTAGTTTTGCGCAAGGAGAAGCAAACATGTGGTATTTTGGACGAAAAGCAGCAATTAATTTTAGTGGAGGCACGCCAACCAATGTATCAGGAAGTTTACTAGACACTCATGAAGGTTGTTCTTCTTTTTCTGACAGCAATGGTAATTTATTATTTTATATAGGTGCACCAGACCTTAATGCTACAAACTTAACTATTTGGGATAAAAACAATAATCCTATGCCAAACGGAGTAGGTTTACAAGGTGATGCCTCAAGTTCTCAATCTGCTTTAACAATTCCGAAACCTGGAAGTACTACAGAGTTTTATATTTTTACTGTTGGAGCGCTCTCTAGCAGTAATTCAGGTTTCTTTTATTATACATTAGACATATCTCTAAATGGTGGTTTAGGTGACGTAGTTGGAGGAGTTACAAACTTACACGAAGGCTTAGCAGGTCAATGGACTGAAAAAGTTACTGCAGTAAAAGGAGGTGAATGTAATACGTTTTGGGTAGTTTCTCAAGTCAGTAATGAATTTTGGGCTTATAAAGTTTCTGCAACAGGAGTTGCAAGCACACCTGTAAAATCAGCAGTTAATAATGCTGCAACTGATGTTCGTGGTTACTTAAAAGTTTCTCCAGACGGAACTAAATTGGTTACCGCTCACTATAATTTCTTTTCAGGAAGTTCTAATAATAGTTTGTTGATATTATATAGTTTTGATAATACAACAGGTGTTGTTTCTAATGATGGAATTATTTTATTAGACGCTACTAAAAATTCTGGAGAAGGAAGTCCTTATGGAGTAGAATTCAACATTAATTCTGATAAATTATACGCTTCAACCTATAACGGAAATAGCAATCAAGTTTTTCAATTCGATTTAAACGCTACGGATATTGAAGCAAGTAAGTATTTAATAAACAGTCGAGCAAATAGATTCAGAGGAGCATTACAACTAGCTCCAAATGGTAAAATTTACGCTGCGACACCTTTTAGTTATGATACAGGAACACCTTTTTTAGATGTTATTGAAAATCCAAATGCAAGTAGTACTAATGTTGTTTACACACAAGATGCCGTAAATTTAGGCACTGGTTTATCTATGCAAGGTTTACCTCCTTTTATTTCTTCTATTTATGATATTGTTGAAATTTCAGGAACCAATGACAATGGAAATACTACTGTATTAAATGACACTACAATAAATCTGTGTACAGGCGATAATTTAGATATTACTCCTGAAACACTTACAGGTACAGGAACAATAAGTTATAATTGGTATTATAATAATAGCACAACACCATTTGCTAACACTTCGGATTTTTCGTTTACCAATGTTACTTCCGCTATTGATGGCGTGTACAAATTGATTGTTACATTTACTGATGTTTGTGGAGATGTAACAACCCTAGAAGGTGAATTTTCAGTTACTGTTCATAACCAACCAACCGCAAATCAACCTCCAAACATAGTTAAATGTGATGATGATAACAACGGTACAATGCCGTTTATGTTAACTGATCAAGACGTTGATATTAATACTGACGCAGGAATGAGCATCACCTATTATCTGTCACAAGCCGAAGCCGATGCAGGAACAACAGGCGCGCTAACAAGTCCATATGAAAGTGGGTCAACAACTATTTATGCTCGTGTTGAAAATAATGCCAATACACCTTGTTATGACACTACCAGTTTCGATATAGAAGTTTACGATAGTG
Source organism: uncultured Lutibacter sp. (assembly GCA_947311835.1). Taxonomy (GTDB): domain Bacteria; phylum Bacteroidota; class Bacteroidia; order Flavobacteriales; family Flavobacteriaceae; genus Urechidicola. The sequence continues at coordinate 15,196 of CAMZLV010000138.1, forward strand.
CCTTCCCATCAACAACTGTAAGTTTATTAGCCGATTGTGACAATACAAGTGTAGGAACAGACTCAGACGGATTAATTTTATTTAATTTACACGACAGAGCAACAGAAATTTTAAATGGACAAGCAGTCGCAGATTTTACCTTAACTTATTTTACAGATGCTGCTTACACAACACAAATTCCCGTTGCTGATGAAACAGCATTTACCAATACCGTAGCAGGAGGACAAACCATTTATGTGCGAATGACCAACAATTTAAATCCT
>CAMZLV010000139.1 GCA_947311835.1 uncultured Lutibacter sp.
GAATCTCATGCTGAAAATAGATTCTTCGTTGCTCTCAGAATGACAAAACTCTCGCTATTTATCATCAAAAACAATCGTAAAGAATCTAATTGATGAACAAAGTGTTATTTATTAGTAGCACCTTCTTTCTAATAACTGTTTTTTAACACGTCACTTCGAGTGGTTTAATGAAGTGATAACGGAATAAAATTGTATCGAGAAGTACGCTTATTCAAACCGTTCTCGATACGATTTCCTCCTTTGGTCGAAAATCACTCGAACTGACGATTTAAGGTATTTTATAATCTTATTATTTTTTATTAAATTGATTTTTTGCACTTGTCATTCTGAACGATAGTGAAGAATCTAATTGACAAACAAAATGTTCTTTATTAGTAGTATCTTCTTTCTAATTGACGTTATACCTCATTTTTCTTCAAATAAACATAAACAGGAAAATGATCACTAAATCCACCTTGATACCATTTCCAAATATAAGTTCTAAAGGGTTTTCCTTTATTTTTTCCTTTATGAATTTTTAAAAAATCTTTATCAAAAACTTCGGCATACTTAAATGTATGTTTATTAATAGTCGGCTTTCTAAAATTAGTAGAAAATAATATTTGATCAAATAAAAACCAATCTTTTTCATATTTTAACGAGCCTTTGCCTTTATCAAGCAAACTTTGCATCGGATTGTAAAATCCTTCAGCAACCAAATGTTGTACGCTTTTATTTGTTGGATTGTCATTAAAATCGCCCATAATAATAATCTTTGCATCTTTATTATTTTCACGAATTTCACTAACAATTTTTTGATTTAATTCGGATGCTTTCAGTCGTTTGTATTCAGATTCTTGAACGCCATCACGTCTAGATGGCCAATGATTAATGAGAATATGCATCAATTCGCCATTAAAATTTCCTGTTACTAATAGCACATCTCGTGTAAAGTCTCTCTTGCCTTCTACGTCTTCTAATAACAATGGATATACTTTTGATGACAGCAATTCAAATAATTGTTTGTTATATAAAAACCCTACATCAATTCCTCTTTTATCAGGCGAATCATACTGTACATAATCATAATGATATTCTTTTAGGTTTTTGGAATAAATTAAATCATTCATTACCGTTTTGTTTTCAATTTCTGCTACTCCAATGATTATTGGAGGATAAGAAGAAATTTCACTGCCTAATTGCGTCATTACACTCGTAAGTTTCTTAATCTTTTTGTAATAACGCTTTTTCGACCATTTAAAAAGTCCTTGTTTGGTAAAATCATCATCAATAGTAATTGGATCATCAACAGTATCAAAAAGGTTTTCTAAATTATAGAAAGCAACTGTAAATATATCTTTCTCTTTTTTCTTCGATTTAAAAAATGTAAACATGCGATTTTATTGAACTTCGAAAGTACAAAATATAAACGATTCATCTGAAAACAATTTTTGTACCTTTGTTGCATGATTGAAGAGAAAAAAGTTACATCTGAAAAAACAGTTCTTATTGCTGTTATTTCACAACATCAAGATGAAGAAAAAACAAAAGAGTATTTAGATGAGTTGGAGTTTTTAACTACAACTGCTGGAGGTGTTACTGTCAAACGATTTACCCAAAAATTAGAAAAACCACATCCAAAAACGTTTATTGGTACTGGTAAATTAGAAGATGTACAACAATATATTGAAAGCCATAATATAGGAACTGCTATTTTTGATGATGAACTTTCTCCAGCTCAATTACGAAATATCGAAAAGGTATTAGATTGTAAAATTTTGGATAGAACAAATCTAATTTTAGATATTTTTGCACAACGCGCTCAAACTTCTTATGCCAGAACTCAAGTAGAATTGGCACAATGTCAATACTTATTGCCTCGTTTAACACGATTATGGACGCATCTTAGCCGTCAAAAAGGTGGTATTGGAATGAGAGGTCCTGGAGAAACCGAAATTGAAACTGATAGACGTATTGTGCGTGATAAAATATCACTATTAAAAAAGAAATTAGTAACGATTGATAAGCAAATGGCTATCCAACGAAAAAATCGTGGGAAAATGGTTCGTGTTGCTTTAGTTGGATATACAAACGTTGGAAAGTCAACATTAATGAATGTAGTAAGTAAAAGTGATGTGTTTGCCGAAAACAAACTTTTTGCTACTCTTGACACAACTGTGCGAAAAGTAGTTATTAAAAATATCCCTTTCTTATTAACCGACACTGTTGGTTTTATTAGAAAACTACCAACACAATTAGTAGAATCGTTTAAATCAACTCTTGATGAAGTACGTGAGGCTGATTTACTACTACATATTGTTGATATTTCTCATCCTAATTTTGAAGATCACATTGCATCTGTAAATAAAATTTTAGATGAAATAGAAAGTGCAAATAAGCCTTCTATTTTGGTTTTTAATAAAATTGATGCGTATACCTTCACTTCTATAGAAGATGATGAGTTAACAGCTGAAAAAACCAAAAAACACTATTCACTTGATGATTGGAAAAATACTTGGATGAATGAAATGGATAAAAATTGTTTATTTATTTCTGCTTTAGAAAAAGAAAACATGGAGGCTTTTAGAAAAAAAGTGTTTGAAGAAGTAAAGAAAATTCACATTCAACGTTTTCCGTACAATGACTATTTATATTATGAATACGATGAAAATGGTGATAGTTTATAAGTAAACTAAAAAACCTCTTCGTAATTGAAGAGGTTTTTTAATATTACACTCCTGTTTTCACAAGAAATTCGTTTCTAAATCTAATTATTTAATGCTTCTGCACCACCAACTATCTCTAATATTTCATTAGTAATTGCTGCTTGACGTGCTTTATTATAAGTCAATAATAAATCGTTTCTTAAATCATTAGCATTATCCGTTGCTTTGTGCATTGCTGTCATACGAGCACCATGTTCTGAAGCATAAGAATCTCTTACTGCTTTATATAATTGCGTTTTTAATGACTTTGGAATTAATTGTAAAACAATTTCTGCCTTAGAAGGTTCATAAATATAATCAACATTTGTATTGGTTTCTCCTTCTATTTTCTCAACTGGTAAAAATTCTTCTATTTGAACAATTTGAGTTGCGGCATTTTTAAACTGATTGTAGATTATTTCTACTTTATCATACGTTCCGTCAAGATATAAATCCATTACTCTTTGAGCAATCTCAGCAACATTATCAAATGTTAAGTCATCAAAAATCTTAGTATTTCTTTCAATTACATTATATGATTTACCTAATAAATCAGCTCCTTTTTTACCAAGTGCTAAAATATCAACTTGCTTTCCATTATAACTATCTTCAATGTGTTTTGTTGCTCCTTTAATTATTGACGAGTTAAAACCTCCACACAAACCTCTGTTTGAAGTAATTGCAATAATCAAAACCTTTGAAATTTCACGTTCTTCAGAAAAAGAACCAACAGCATTAGCATCTAAACTAGCACTTAAACTTTGTAAAAGTTCAGTTAATTTTTCAGCATAAGGACGCATTTGAGTAATTGCATCTTGTGCTTTTTTTAACTTTGCAGCAGATACCATTTTCATGGCACTAGTAATCTGCATCGTTGAAGCGATGGATGTAATTCTGTTACGTATCTCTTTTAAATTTGCCATACTCTTTTAATAATTTCGTAATTATGGATTAACTGTATTGTGCTGAAATTTCTTTTGCTGCAGCAGTTAATACATCAGTAACTTCATCGGTTAATTTTCCTGCTTTTAAAGTATCTAAAGTAGCTCTATGTTTTGCATTTAAATACTCTAAATAATTAGCTTCAAATTCTTTCACTTTATTTACAGGTACATCCTTTAATAAGTTTTTAGAACCTGCATAAATAATTGCTGCTTGATCTTCTACCGTTAACGGACTTGCTTGTGCTTGTTTTAAAATTTCAACATTACGTTGTCCTTTTGAAATCACATTCATTGTTGCTGCATCTAAATCAGAACCAAATTTAGCAAATGCTTCTAATTCACGATATTGTGCTTGATCTAGTTTTAGAGTTCCTGAAACTTTTTTCATTGATTTAATCTGAGCATTACCTCCAACACGTGATACCGAAATACCTACGTTAATTGCTGGTCTTACACCTGAATTAAATAAATCTCCATCTAAGAAAATTTGTCCATCAGTAATAGAAATTACGTTCGTTGGAATATATGCTGATACATCTCCTGCTTGCGTTTCAATAATTGGTAATGCAGTTAATGATCCTCCTCCTTTAACTTTTCCTTTTAAAGAATCTGGCACATCATTCATGTCTTGTGCAATTTTATCATCATTAATGATTTTTGCTGCACGTTCTAATAAACGAGAGTGAAGGTAGAATACATCTCCTGGATATGCCTCACGTCCTGGAGGTCTTCTTAATAATAACGATACTTCACGGTATGCAACGGCTTGTTTTGATAAATCATCAAAAACAATTAATGCTGGACGACCAGTATCTCTAAAATATTCTCCAATTGCTGCTCCAGCCATTGGTGCATATACTTGCATTGGTGCTGGATCAGATGCGTTAGCAGCAACGATTGTTGTGTATGCTAATGCGCCTGTTTCTTCAAACAATGCTACAATTCCTGCAACAGTAGATGCTTTTTGACCTATTGCTACATATATACAAAATACAGGTTCACCTGCATCATAAAATTCTTTTTGGTTGATAATCGTATCAATAGCAACAGTAGATTTTCCTGTTTGACGGTCACCAATAACCAACTCACGTTGTCCTCTACCAACTGGTATCATAGCATCAATTGCTTTAATTCCTGTTTGCATTGGTTCTGTAACTGGTTCACGGTAAACAACTCCTGGAGCTTTACGTTCTAATGGCATTTCAAAAGTTTCTCCTTGAATTGGTCCTTTACCGTCTATTGGTTGACCAAGTGTATTTACTACACGACCAACAATTCCTTCTCCAACTTTTAACGAAGCAATACGTTCAGTACGTTTTACTATTGATCCTTCTTTAACATCTAAATAAGGTCCTAATAATACAACTCCTACATTGTCTTCTTCAAGATTCAAAACGATTCCTTCTAATCCGTTTTCAAATTGAACTAATTCACCGTATTGAACATTTGCAAGACCGTAAACACGAGCGATACCATCACCGATTTCTAATACTGTTCCTACTTCATCAAGTGATGCTTTTCCATCAAATCCTGATAATTGTTGCTTTAAAATTGCTGATACTTCAGCTGGTTTTATTGCTGCCATTTTATTACTATTTAAACTTTTATATCTTTAATATAAAACATTTTGATTGTTAATAATATCTTATACTCTTTTTTTGTTTTGAAGGTTCATTATTTATTATGATAACTTTCTCCTGATTTTGTTCTTTTCTTATTTTAGAAAACTCTAATCCGTATTTTTTTACAAATAGTTGTACTTTTTCTTCTATTAAAGTGTCTCCTTTAAAAAGTTTGTTTTTAATAAACAATTTTAAGAGTCCTTTAAAAGTTCTTATCCTAACTTCTGTTTTTAGATCTAAGTTTGGAAAAGTTATACTACAATATTTAACCTCTTCTCCTGTTGTTTTATTAATAAAACTGTCCCATTGGATAAAAATTAATTCATTGTCTTTTAAATCATAGACCGATTTTACACCCGTAAAAAATCCTTTATCTGTTTTAAATACTAAAGTATCATCAATTGTTACATTTCCTTTTTTTATCTTTATCTTTTGTGCGCCTACACTTAAGGTGAAAAAGAAAATTACGATTGAAAAAACTATTTTTAAAACCTTCATTTTTTATCTTTTATGCGCTAAACTGTCTTTTGATAACATTTAACTTATTTGAAATACTTGCATCGTATTGAATATCACCAATTCGTAATATAAATCCTCCTAAAATATCAGAGTTTACTATATTTTCAAGTATTGCTTCTTTTCCTGTTAATTCTTTAACTTTTGCTAAAATTGCCGTTTTTAAGGCGTCTGTTAAAGGTATTGCTGTGGTAACTGTTGCTGTTTGTTTTTCGTTTTCAACATCATACAGTTTTATAAACTGTGTTGCAACTTCACCAAAATCTTCAATTCTTTTGTTATTGATTAATAAATCAATCAATTTTAGGGAAATAGAATTGATTTTCCCTTCAAAAACTGATAAAAGTATGTTTTTCTTTATGTCAGATTTTACAACCGAACTATTCAAAACATTTTGCAACTCAACATTTTGAGCAATAGTATCTTCTACTAATTGCATATTGGTATACGTTTCGTCTAAAGATTTTTGTTCTTTTGACAAATCTAATACTGCTTTTGCATATCGTATTGCTGCTCTATGATTACTCATTATTGCTTTTTTAGTTGATTGTTACTTCTTTTAATAATTGTGCAATTAAATCTGATTGCTCTTTATCGTTTGCTAATTCTTTTTTGACAACTTTTTCAGCGATTCCAACAGATAATTCGGCAACTTGAGTTTTGATTTCAGCAATTGCTGATTGTTTTTCAAGTCGTATTGTTGATTGTGCTTGAGCTATCATTTTATTAGCTTCTTCCTTTGCTTCTTCTTTTGCTTCAGCAATCATTGATTCTTTGATTGCGCGTGCTTCTTTCATCATTTCATCACGTTGTGTACGAGCTTCTTTTAAAATGCGTTCGTTATCAGCAGTTAAATTTTGCATTTCTTTACGTGCTTCTTCAGCAGATGCTAAAGCGCTTTTAATAGATTCTTCTCTATCACTTACTGCACCAAGTATTGGTCCCCAAGCCATTTTCTTTAATAAGAAAAGTAAGATTAAAAACGTTACTGTAGTCCAAAAAATAAGTCCAATTGCAGGAGTAATTAATTCCATCTTAAATATGTTTTATTTTATAATTAATTTTAAAATCAAAAAGCAGGTGCAACCAACCGTCACACCTTGCTTTTTTTATTTGTAAAGAAATGATACAACCACAGCAAATAGAGCAACAGCCTCAACTAAGGCGGCTAAAATAATTGCAGATGATTGAATTTTACTTTGCATTTCTGGTTGACGAGCAATGGCATCCATCGCTGATCCTCCAATTTTTCCAATACCGATTCCAGCTCCTATCGCAGCTAAACCAGCACCTAAAGCGGCAATTCCAGTCATATTTGATTTATTTAAATTAATTATTAGTGTTCTTCTTCTATTGCTGCACCTATATATAAAGATGTCAACATTGTAAATATATACGCTTGTATAGCTGTTACCAATATTTCGATAACGCTAATAAATAGTGTAAAGGCAACTGATACTGGCGCAACCCAAACAGACTTTAGCACAAATATCAAACCTATTAAACTTAAAACGATAATGTGTCCTGCTGTAATGTTAGCAAACAATCGTATCATTAATGATATTGGTTTAACAAACATTCCTATTACTTCAATAGGAGCAAGAAATAATTTCATACCTACTGGAACATCTGGCATCCAAAATATGTGTTTCCAATAGTTTTTATTTCCACTTAAAGTTACTACAATAAATACAATTACTGCTAACGTAAATGTAAAAGCAATATTACCACTTACATTAGCTGCAAATGGAAAGAATGGAATCAGACCGAAAATATTATTCAGCCAAACAAAGAAAAAGATGGTCAATAATAATGGTATGTATTTTCTGTAGTGTTTTTCTCCAATATTTGGTATTGCAATTTCATCTCTAATGAAAATTACTAAAGGCTCTAAGAATTTAGCAACTCCTTTTGGCTCTCCATTTCCGTGTTTTTTATAAGAACGTCCTGCAGCGCTAAATAATAATAGTAAAATTATTACAGATAGCAATAATACAAAAACATTTTTAGTGATTGAGAAGTCTAGTGGTTTTGTATTTATTGGATGGTGCTCGTCATCTAATGATAAGGTTCCGTCAGTATTTGCTTGGTAAATTTTATCATGAAATTTTACAAACTTCATTCCTTTCTTTTCCACCACATGTGTTCCGTTATCATTATGATGAAATTCACTTGACATAAATGAAACAAGCCCATTATCTGTCCAAAGAATAATAGGTAATGAAACTGTTAACGCTTTAGGAAAGTGGTCTTCGTTTTTACCATACACATGAAACTCATGTGCGTCACTAATATGATGCATAATCATACTTGTAATATCAAAACCTTCTCCCTCGGTCGCTTGCGACTTTTCTGTTTTATGCGTTGTTTCGTGTTCTTGTGCTTGTACTCCGTTAAACGGAATAAAGAAAACTAAACTTAAAACTAAACTTTTTATAAAAGATGATAATTTCATTTCAAATATCTTTACTTTTTGTTACCTTAATAAGGTTTTGCAAATGTACATACATTTGTTTAATAAACAAACGGTTTTTTTACGTTCTTTTCAGTCTCTTAAATAATTTAATTATCAGATAGATTTCTAAAAGAAGAAAAAAGAAATACGGAATAAAAAAATTAAAGACTGTATAATCTAAATTTGGTTTCTTTTTAAAAAATAATGGCAAGAAAAATAATATTGCTACTGCTGATTTTACAAGGCTTCCAACAGCGAAAGATATAAAAATTGTATCAGGTTTTGAAATTGCTGCCTTGATTATGAAATAAAATATTCCAACCAAAGAAACAAAAAGAAATAAATAAATGCTATAGATTGGATGATACAATTCTACGTCCTTAAAAAAAAAGTGTTGAAAGTATTTGTGCAAACCAAAAAGAACAACTGTAAATATAAGTGTGATCTTTAAAATTATCAATAGTTGCTGGTTTATTTTATTTTTACTCATCTTCGCCTAATTTAATTGCTTGTTTTATCACACTATATAAAGATGCAAAAATAAAAATAAGCGCAAATATAAGAGTATAAATACTGTTTTCATTCGGGAATTTTTTATCAAAATATTGTCCTATTAGTACTCCCACAATAATTGTAATTAACATTTGAAATGCCATTCCAGAAAATCTTGCAAACTTATTAAGCGCTCTTTTCGGATTTTTTTCGCTCATTTTGGTTTAAGTCTTTTAAATCAATATTACCTTTCATTGTGCAAGTTGCATTAAACATTGCTTTAGGCTCAACCGAAAGTTTATTTATAAGTACTTCTCCTTCTATTTTGGCTGTAGATTTAAGAAATAACAATTCAGTTGCTATTAATTTTCCTGTAAAAGTGCCTTCAATATCAGCATTAGCACACTGTATAGTGCCTTTCACAATTCCTTGTGCACCTATTATAACTCTTCCTGACGTTTTAATTGTTCCGTCCACAGTTCCGTCTATTCTAAAATCTCCTTTAGAAACTATTTCTCCTATAATATTTGTGTTTTTTGATATTATATTTCGCTCTGAAACTTCATTTAAATTCTTTTTTTTGTCTGAAAACATAATTTAGGTATTTGTTAGTTAGTTTAATTTATCAATTGTTTTTATTACTTCAGTAGCTTTTTTTCCTTCTTCGGTGTTTGAATAATTTAATTGCACATACTCTAAAGCTTCTTTAAAAGCTTTTAAACCATTCTTTTTGCCAATTGCATAAGCCCTTAGTAATTCATACTTTGGTAAAATTTCTAAGGCTTGGTATTGTTTAATTCCTTTTTCAGTTTTAGTAATTACTTGGTCGTATTTTTTTTCTTCAAAATCACAATAAATTTTTTCGTAAATGTTTTCAGGTGAGTTTTCATCTGCAGCATCAAATAGTATTGATTGAGGATTTAAAATAAGCTTTGCATATTTTGAATCTGCATAATTTGTGGTGATATCGGTTTTATATTGCAATGCTTTTGAAGGGTTGGTTTCTGAAAATATTTTAAACAAGTGATATTTTGTTGGTAAAACTAACTTTTCTTCTGGTGAAAATTTGAGTAGTTTTTCAAATCTTTCTGCTGCAATTGAATACACCTTGAATTGTTCTTTATAAGCCAACCCTAAGTTATAATACGCATCATTTCTTACTGTTTTAATACTGTCTATAACGCTTGTTTCTGTTGGAATACGATCTAAATATGAATTAACATCATATTTTTTAGAAGTCTCTTCTGCTGCTACTTGTTCTGATTGTTGTGCTAATGGATTTGTTTCAATTATTGTTTTATCTGACAATCTCCAATTGTCTTCTAATGGTCTATTTCCCCAAACTTGTTTAAATTTTTGA